>DASSAY010000001.1:0-2320 GCA_035699185.1 Balneolaceae bacterium
TACTCTAAGCAGACGGTGGTATATCAATTCAATAAACTCCTACCAGGTGAAATCCATTCAATGTCCAACATACACTTCATTTTTCTATAGAATTTCGCTTTGCTTTCAATGCTGAAAGGCGTATATTTGGAGTCTGTTGCAAAACGATTTTTTATAACGATAAATAATTATTTAGATGTACGCAGTAGTAGAAATTGGTGGACATCAGTACCGTGTTTCTGAAGGCGATGTTCTGTTTGTAGATAAGCAAAGTGATGATATTGACCAAAAGTTAACTTTTGGTCGTGTATTGCTGGTAAATGACGGCAAAAACGTAGCCGTTGGAAAGCCTGCTGTTGAGGGCGCCGCCATCGAAGCTACGTTGCTTGATAATGTGAAGGCTGACAAGGTGATTATCTTCAAGAAAAAACGCCGGAAAGGCTACCAGGTAAAAAGAGGCCACCGTCAGCCTATGTCGCAGATTGAAATAAATTCAATTTCGGTTAAAGGTGGCAGTAATAAGAGCAGCAGTAAAAAGACCAAAGAGAAATCTGAAGCTGCTTCAGTTCAGCCGGAAAAAGGTAAAGTATCTATTGATATGACGGCTAAAGAAGCGATTGATCATATTAAAAATACTTCGCTCGAACAGTTAAAAGGATTTGTTCCCGATTCTGAAGAGCGTGTAACCGTTTTAAAAGCATGGGAAAGCAAGCAAGAAGGATAATTTCAAGCATTTACAGTTATGGCACATAAGAAAGGACAAGGTTCTACAAGAAACGGTCGCGATTCGAAATCGAAGCGGCTTGGAGTTAAGAAATATGGCGGTGAAACCGTTCGCGCGGGTAATATTATTATGCGACAGCGCGGAACGAAAATTCACCCCGGTGAAAATGTTGGCCGCGGAAAAGATGATACGCTTTTTGCCAAAGCCGACGGACAAGTCATGTTTCGTATTCGCTCAGGCGGACGCAAATTTGTAAGTGTAGAGCCTACCGCTTAATACATTTTTTATCATTTTATAAGCCTTGATTTCTTGCAGAGATCAGGGCTTTTTTTATATTTGGACTATTAGCGTTGTCCTTAGTGTCATCCCGAACGTATGTGAGGGATCTCAAACGTTGATGCCGGCTTTTACCTTAATCTTGAAACCTACCTTTATCCCACTTGAGATCCCTCTGGTCCAAAAACGGGACCATCGGGATGACAACCGTTTAATGGATAATCTCATGGCTAAAAAACTTCCCGGATTAGAACCTCTTGAAATCGGCACTATCTTCTGTATTGGCCGGAATTACGTGGAACATGCCCGCGAATTAAATAATGAAGTTCCGGTCGAGCCGCTGGTGTTTACGAAACCCTCAAGCAGCGTTATTTTTGACGGAGAAACTATCAAACTGCCTGTACAAAGTCACGATATTCATCATGAAGTTGAACTGGTTGCGGCTATCGCCAAAGGCGGCAAAAATATTCCGGAACATAAGGCGCTTTCTTATGTAGGAGGTTACGGGATTGGTATTGACGTGACGGCTCGCGACATCCAGCAAAAAGCGAAAGAAAAAGGCCACCCGTGGACGGTTGCCAAAGGCTTTGATACTTTTGCCCCGCTAAGCACATTTATTACGGCTGATAAAATAGCAGATCCCCAAAATATTGATCTCCAAATCAGCGTTAACGGAGAAAGGCGTCAGTATGGCAACACTGGTCTGATGATTTTTCCCCTTGCAAAGCTGATCAGCTTTCTGTCGGGCATCTTCACGCTTCACCCCGGCGACCTGATCTTTACCGGCACTCCAAAAGGCGTTTCGGCTATAAAATCGAATGATAAAATTGAAGCGGTCCTCGACAAATCCTTAACCAGACTTAATGTAACGGTAGAATAATTTATGCGAAAATTGCTACTGCCCTTCTTTGTGTTCATCATTTTTCCTTCTATTCTTTTCAGCCAGACCCCGCAAGCCTTCAGCCCTAAAGCTGCGCATTATTTATGGCCTAACGAAGCCAGCCATTATTTGACCTCGACCTTCGCCGAAACGCGATCTGACCACTTTCACGCAGCCCTCGACCTCAAAACCTGGGGACAACGCGGCTACGAAGTCTATGCCACACGGGCAGGTATTGTGCATCGCATTGTCATCGGTCCAACAGGCTACGGCAAAGCCGTTTATCTCCAACATCCCGACGGTTCATACTCTGTTTACGCTCATTTAATGGCTTTTAATGATGGATTGCAGCAGTTGGCCGATTCGATCCGTTTTGCCGATGATTATAAATTTACAATCGATCGGCTTCTCGATAATAGAAACATCGAAGTAGAGCAGGGTGAGGTAATCGGCATCAGCGG
>DASSAY010000002.1:0-2544 GCA_035699185.1 Balneolaceae bacterium
CGCCGCACGAATGGCCGTCAGTTCATTAAGTTCGGTAACTTTTCCAAAAGCCATCAGGCAGGCAACGAGCACAGCCATGGGCACAGCCAGCACCACCATCGAGGCCAGGTTGGTGATGATCAGCTCAACCACCACCCCAAAAGGCAACCCCTTGCCAACTAAAAGGTCGATGTAGAGAATCAAAAACTGCATAAGCAGCAGAAACATCAGGGTAAAAAAACAAAAGACAAACGGCCCCAGATGCCTTTTAAGAATATCTACTTGTAATTTATTTGGAAGTAAGCGCATAAATGGTTGAAATTGAAAGTCCTAAACTTAGGCCAATACTGCTTTATTACAAAATAGATAATTATTGTCAGGGAAAATCATGTTAATACTTTCAAGAGTACCGATTATCTGTTATAATCTTAAAAAGTGCAGACGGTATTTCCACTAACCTCAATTAAATCAAGCTTTCTATAATCCAACGCTACCAATTTATAAGTTAATTATTCTCTGACGGTTCGTGCAGCTTAAAGCATTTACGATATTGGTAACGTTCTTTTGCGGGATGACATTGCTCACCGGCCGTAGTATGGCACAGGTGCGCACTGATTCCGTTTCAGCCATAAGAAGTGATTCCCTGCCGCGGTTGATTCAACCCCCTCCCGTTTCGCTTCCGTTTTTTGGGCCATTGCCAGATCTTTTTTACATCAATTTGCCGGAAGAGCAAACTTATATTGAACGCGATTCCACGGGAATGTATCACAGCCAGCGGTTGCTTTTTAGTATGCCCGTAGCACTGCCTTATGTAATGAACTTTGAAGAATTTGCCCGGCGCAGCAGGGAACGGTCCATTCAGGAGAATTGGCAAATGCTGATTAGAGAGCGACAAGCAACCGGGGAAGAGGGCGGGTTGCTTAATTTTAATCTTGATATTCCCGGCGGACAAGAATCCACCTTTACCTCTATTTTTGGCAAGCCGGAGGTGAACTTACGCATCAATGGAACCGCGAATATGAGTGTGGGAGCGTCTATTCAAAAAGTAGAAAATCCCAGCATTCCTGAAGATCAACAAAGGCAGGTGGATCCGACCTTCGGGCAGAACCTGAAGCTGAACATTCAGGGAACTATTGGGGATAAGCTTTCTATCCAAACCGATTGGGATACCGAACGTGCCTTCGATTTTATGAACCGCGTGAGCATTGTGTATGATGGCTATGATAATGAAATTCTACAGCGGGTTGAGATGGGAAACGTTTCTATGCAGACCGGCAATTCGTTAATCAGGGGCGGGAGCGCACTCTTTGGTATCAAGTCGGTGGCACAAATCGGGGCTTTAAAACTAACATCTGTTTTTTCGCAGCAGGAGGGGGAAAGTAACGTGCAAACGATTACCGGCGGCGCTCAGGAAAGGGAATTTGCTATTCGTCCCGCCGATTACGAAGCCGACCGCCATTTCTTCCTTGGCTTTTATCTTCGGCAGCAGTTTGAGGAAAATGTCTCAAATCCCCAGCAGCTGGGCCAAGCCCTGCAATTTATTGAAATCAATGTGTGGATACTGCGCGAAGCAAGCCAATCATTCGAAGGAGAACGTCAGGCCATCGCGTTAGCCGATCTCGGGGTGATACAAAATGCAGGTGGAACTTACGCGGCCCCAAACGGAGCGCTTGACACTTTTTCTGATGCCACCCTTGATCAATTTCGCGACCCTGCTTTGGGAGTTTCCGCCGCGGATTTTGGAGTCGATCCCGAAGGATTTGTGGAAGGGTATTTTATTCCGCTTCAGCCCGGCGTTGACTACACTTTGAACCGATACCTGGGTTATATCTCCTTAAAGCGAAGCCTCGGTTCACGCCAGGCTTTAGCGGTTTCATTTAAATACCGCGATCCTCAAACAGGACAAATAATTAGTGTAGGTGATGTGAGCCAGGGGGGAGGAAATCGTATTTATCTAAAGCTTATTCGTCCACAAAGTGTAACCACCACCAACGATCTCTGGGTATTGATGATGAAAAACATCTATTCGACCGGGGCTACGAATTTAAGTCCTGAGGGCTTAGAGCTTGACATAAAGTTCACCGAACAGAACATTCCCAGCAGCTCATTGCCGGGCCGGGATTCCATCCTGCTCCAGGATTTAGGCCTGGACCGGGTAGACCAGCAAGGCGCTTTGAATCCGGACAACAAAATCGATTTTAGTACCAGCGTTTTGAACGCAGCGACGGGCAGAATCATGTTTCCATACTTGCAGCCTTTCGGAGATCGAATCAGACAGCTTCTTGCTGAGACAAACCTGAATCTGAACCAAATTAATGCGCTTGTTTTTAGTGAACTTTATAACGAAAAGAAAGTCAACGCTAATCAAAACTCAAAAAACAACTTTTATCTGATTGAAGGCAGCGCCAAAGGCAGCATTTCCGCCAGTTATTCACTCGGATTTTCGTTGGTAGAGGGATCAGTAAAGGTTTTTGCCAACGGAAGACAGCTTCAGGAGGGCATTGATTACGCGGTTGATTATTCCATAGGCAGCATTACTATTTTAAATGAGCAATACCTTCGAAA
>DASSAY010000003.1:0-3371 GCA_035699185.1 Balneolaceae bacterium
CGTAGGTTTGATGATGAAATGCTGCCCTGAAAATCTGTCCTTCTTCGAACTTTTGCTTCAGCTGCTCAAAAGGGGTTTTCTGCGCATAAAGGGTTGATGTCATTCCTAAAAAAAGGAAAATCAGTAGCGGGATTCCTTTAAATTTATCCGTCAAATTCATCCAGTTCATTTAGTAAAGCTTGCAATTCTTCTTCATCCTCGACCAGTACATCACGTGCCGTACTGCCCTGATAGGGACCAACAACCCCGGCATTAAAAAGCTGATCTATAATCCGTCCCGCCCGGTTATAGCCGATTTTCAGCTTGCGTTGCAGCAATGATACAGAGCCCTGCTGGTGCAGAACAACCACTTTCGCCGCGGATTCAAAAAGTTCGTCAATGTCTTCGAGCGGATCGGGAATGCCATCGGTGGTTTCATCTTCAATAACAGGCAGCATATATCTTTTATTATATCCGGCTTGCTTTCCTATGAATCCTGTGATTTTTTCCACCTCTTCGGTTGATACAAAGGCGTTTTGAATTCGAGTCATTCCTCCGCCATTGGTGAAGAGCATATCACCCCGCCCGATAAGCTGATCGGCACCGCCGGTATCTAAAATCGTTCTCGAATCTACTTTTGATGCTACCTGATACGCAATTCGCGCGGGAAAGTTGGCTTTAATCGTGCCGGTAATCACATTTACCGAAGGACGTTGCGTGGCGACTACAAGGTGTATTCCAACGGCGCGTGCCAGTTGAGCCAGCCGCGCAATGGGTTCTTCAATCTGCTTTCCGGCTGTCATCATTAGATCCGCCAGCTCGTCAATCAGTACTACGATATACGGCAGGTGGCGGTGACCGTCTTCTTCATCAAGCTGGCCGTTGTCCACCTTTTTGTTGTAGGCGCGGATATCGCGTACCATGCCGTCTTTGAGCAGATCATACCGCTGATCCATTTCTTTGGTGAGGCTTTCCAGCGTTTCTTTGGCCTTGGTGGTATCGGTGATGATAGGCTCTTCGGCATTCGGTAAAGTAGCCAGAAAATGCTTCTCTATCTTTTGGAAGAGTGAAAGTTCAATCTTCTTGGGATCAATCATCACGAATTTTAGATTATCCGGGTGGCATTTATACAGCAGACAAGTGATGATGGTGTTCATCCCCACCGTTTTACCCGAACCCGTAGCGCCGGCAATCAACAGGTGCGGCATTCGGGTGAGATCAATCATAAACACATCGTTTTCGATGGTCTTGCCGAAGGCAACCGGCAGCTCGTAATCGCTTTCCACAAACTTTTTGGTGTTGATGACCGACTTGATAAACACGGTTTCGCGTGCGCCGTTCGGTACTTCAATTCCCACAGCTGATCGTCCCGGAATCGGTGCCATAATCCGCAGTCCCCGCGCAGCAGTGGCCATTTTCAGATCGTTGGCATAACTTTCAATCTTGCTGATTTTCACATCAGGGGCGGGATCCAATTCATAAAGCGTTACCGTGGGGCCTACAATCGCATTGATGCTGCGAATTTCAATCTTGTGGCGTTTCAGCTTGTCAAGAATGATGCGTTTGTTCTCTTTGATTTCCTCCAGATCCACTTCGTTACCCTCGTTTGGCGGGGAATCGAGCAGTTTTATGGTCGGGAATTTGTACTTAATCTGGGGGACTTCCTTCGCCTTGTCTTTATTCTTTCGGTCCAGTTCGCGCGCGCCGGCTTCTTCATCACCCTCACCCACAAAAACCGAAATATCGACATCTTCATCCTCTTCGGATCCATTTTTCTCAACATCAGCTCTTGGACGTTTATCGAGAGTTAAAATATCTTCTTTTTCCTGCTGAATGCGCTCGCGGTCTTGTTGCTGTGAGCGCGCTACAATTTCATCAATAGAGTCAGGGTTGGCTTCGGTTTCTGCGGCGGGTTGATTTGCTGTGGCTTTTTTACGCGCTTTTTGCTCGGCCTTCTGTTGTTTCTTTATTTCTTTTTGTCGTGCTTTCTCAGCTTTCTTCTGTCGCCGGGCTTCTTTCTTTTCTTCACGGCGAATCTGCCAGTTCACAAAAGGACTTTTGAAGCTTGTCATCCAGCCCTTAAAAACATCAACCGTTCGCTGGAGGTCGCGGTCGAGTAATGCAAGCAGCGTGGTGATCAATAAAACGGCAAGTATAACGGCAGAGCCCACACCGCCGGTAATACTTTGAAGTACACGGGCCGTAGCGATGCCCGACTGGCCGTTCCAAATCGCAGAATAGGGGTGGTAATTATTGAAAATCCAGCCTAAAGCGGTGGAAAGCAAAACCATGCTCCAGATGCCGAAAGCGGTGGGCCATAAAAGCTGGCTGATGTCCCGATCCCGAAAAATGAACCAACCGTAGCTTAAAATAATCAACGGAATGATGATGCTGGCATAACCGAAAAGCAGGTGCACAAAAAAGTAGGAGAGGTAAGCGCCGATCACTCCCAGTCCGTTTTGAATGCGTAAAGCCGGGCCGCGGTTAACCGTAAAAAGGCTGTCGGTTGAAAGGGTTTGGATGAGGGCGTAGTCGGCGGTGTGAAAAGTAACGATACACAAAGCCATCAGGCCGCCTACAGCCATGATTAAAATCCCGAATATTTCCATTTTTCGGGACTCTGAGAGCCCTCCAAGAAAATTCCCCGAATTTTTATTCTTAGCCATTGAAATCTGTAATTATTCCTTCATTCATCGCAGGCAAGACCCGCGTTTTGCTTACTTGGCAACAGAAAGATAAATCATCTTCGCTAACGATTTCCCGCAGCCGCTCTGCATAATCGGATGATTTTACTGCCTTCTCTATATCATCGCCAAATTTTTCGAAAAGGCCAAAAGCTGTTTTGGTGCCATCCCGCGCCTTTTCTGGCAAGCGGCCGCTGGTAATTTCGTAAATTATATTACCGGCACAAAGTAAATCCTCAAATGAAAGGTGTCCCCGCCAGCCCGCACAAACTAATACAGCTTCATCATCGATTTGTTCCAGATAATCTACAACTGCGGCGAGATTCAAAAACGATCCCACAAGAATTTTTTTAGCCTTTGCAGCTCGTTTGATGGCTTTGGTGCCGTTTGTGGTGTTCAGAATGATGGTTTTTCCCTTCACGGTTTCGGGCGAATGCTCCAGCGGCGAATTGCCTAAATGAAAGCTTTCAATTTTGATACCATTTTTTTCACCGCTCAGCAGAAACTTATTGAAATCCAGGTTTTGGGCAATTTTGGCAGCCGTTTCCATATCTCCCGCCGGGATGACGCCTTTTGCTCCATTTTGCAGCGCCGCAGCGATGGTTGAACTGGCGCGCAGTACATCAATCATTACAACTACTTTATCGCGCACGTCATCTTCATGAAAAGAGTGTGCGGATGGAAATACGTCGAGTTTTTTGGTCATTT
>DASSAY010000004.1:0-2882 GCA_035699185.1 Balneolaceae bacterium
TCGTTCTTCGGTAACGAGAAACCGCTCATCTTCGAGCAGCTCGCGATCGCGTGGCACATCATCACGCAGCCGCAGTGGCGGAAATTCTTCAAGTTCCCGCAGTCGGGGAAACTAATCAGTTAAAAACGGCATTTACACATCTTACAGACTAATTTTTAAGTACAGGTACTAAAGGTATGTCAAAAAAATGGATAGCAGGTTTTCTTTTTATGGTTACGTTGGCTGTTTCGGCGAAAGCGCAAAGTGCGGATGATGTATTACGCTACAGTCTTGAATATCCTTCTTACGATCCGGTAAGCTTGGTGATGCCTTCGGTGAGCACAGCAACGGGATTCGGAGCATACCAGGCAAATCCCGCCGTGATGGCTCTCTTTGATGACAGCTATTTTTCATTCAGCCTCAGCAGCCGTTTTATCAACGAGTCGGCTGCTTACCTGGGCAATACATCCGATTTTTCCGACAACCAGACCAATATTGGCCATGTTGGTTTTGTGTATAAAGTGCCTACCACGCAGGGAAGCCTTGTAGTTGGCGGCGGTTATAGCCAAACTACTGACTTCAATCGCGCTTTTTCGGTGAGTGGGTTTAACAACTCTTCAACCATTACTGATTTTTACGCCTATTTGCCAAGAACCGATTCGGTAAATACAGTTGCTTATAATGTTTTTGCAATTGAAGATGTAGGGGCAGATAGTTCGGTTTCGATATTCCGGTTAAACTCTCCCTTTTTGGCTTACCCGGGCATCAACCAAGATGTTGAGGTTGTTGAAGAAGGAGTGCTTGGAGAATACTCAGCTTTCTTTGCCACCGAGCTTTTAAAGAATTTTTCGGTAGGCGTTTCTATCGGATATCTGACCGGCACTTATTCTTATCGGCGCGAATTTTTAGAGAGCGACCGGCGACATTATTATGACGGATTATTTATTGATTCTGACGGGGATGGTGATTTTGATACCGATATTAACAGTATCTACAGCCTAAGTACTACAACCGCCGAACTGGAGGCCTTTAGTGCGCGCCTTGGCCTTGTTTATCAACCCATAGAAAATTTGAACCTCGGACTGAGCTATGAATTCCCGGCCAGCATTAGAATCACTGAGCGTTACAATTTCCAAATGACCACCACTTTCGATAATGGCGTTCAATATTCGGATGAATCGCCGGGAGGTTTTGTTTACACCATCGTTCGTCCCCAGCGGTTGAAGGCAGGCTTTACACTGGAAAGCGATGCAGGATTAGTGCTTTCCGCTTCTGCCGAAGCCGTGCCTTATTCTCAGGGGCATATTAAGTTTGATGAGTTAGAATTTAGCCCCAGAGAAAATGATATAAATTCCACAGTTGAATCGAGCCTTAATGATGTGATAAATCTTCGGGGTGGCTTAGCGTTTAAAGTGAATAGCCGCTTCACTCCACGAATAGGGTATGCGTATTTTCCCAGTCCTCAAGTTGAAGCCGGAAGCGCCCGCCAGTTTATCAGCGGCGGATTTAGCGCTGAACTAACCAAAGGACTGGTGCTGGATATCGGTTTGCAGTACAGTTTTTGGGAGGATCAAAACGTTCTTTACAGCACTCCCCGGGTATTTGAAGTTGTTGAAGAAGATGTAAGCCGAATTCATGCTATGTTCGGCATCAAAATGGCGCTTTGATGTAGAGCGGGCAGCTTGTCCGCTTCGAGATGGTATTATGTTCTCCCAAAAAAAATAGTTTTTACCCATAATTGCCTCCCCTATAAGCAGATTCGTCTTAGGCTTATCATCAGATTCATCGTAGGCTTATAAGCATATTTGCCTTGGGCTTATAAGCAAGTTTGTCCCAGGCTTATAAGCATATTCATCTCAAGAATATAAGTGTAACGCGTTTACCGATTAAGCTAAAAAACAACCTGTAAGCGTCCACAGGACCTGACAGCGTTGTTTCCCAAGACGCTGACAGGAATCAGAAACTCACTGATACGCTGTCAGGTCAATTTCTTGTTTTAATCGGTAAACACGTAAGTGTAATAATTTCTTTGACATTATTTTCATAAATTGTGAATATTTTGTAGCAATTTATACATTTTCTTTGCAAATTCGACAAAAGGGTAAAAATCAACGAGTACAAGAAGCAAATCTGATAAGAATTACGTATTTATCCATTCTTAAAAGCGATAGCTAAGAAAAGAGTTGGTTTTTCATTATTAAAAAAGGCGGCATTACAGATGAAAAGAAGGTTTCAAATTTTTGCGTGCATAACGCTGGCGATATCGGTATGGGCTTGCGAACGTCCCCAGGCTCCGGATTTTAAAGTAGATCACACATTGCAGGTCCCGCTGACCGTTGCCAAAACCTACCAGTTTTTAGGCAACAGCAATGCGTTGATCGACACTACCGGTGAAAATTTCGATTCTTTATTCACGGTTGGCAGCAACGGATTAATCAGCATTGCCAAAGAAGAAAGTTTTGATTTCGGTGACTTGAATGATGCGATTCCGCAGGTGAATGTTGATCCCGTTACGGTGATTTCTGAAGTGGGTGAGATCAGTTTGACAAATTTTTCTTCGAATGGAAGCCTCGGTTCGGCCGGTTTTAAAGAAATCACCGGAGAAAGCACCTCATTACAGAAGGGTGACAACCTGCCGGGCGGTTCAACCCCCGGGCCTATAAAAATAGATCTCGATACCGATTACTTTGTAAGTGCCACGATCAAAAATGATGGTTCCTTAGCGTTCACAGTTACCAATAATTTAGGTTTTGATATCAGCAATCTTACCATCACCCTAAATTCCGGAAGTTCATTTGTGGGAAGTACCTCCCTGAATTCATTCCAGAGTGGCGAAACAAGTACTTGCTCCATCCCAATTCCTGCCAATTCCTTTCTTTCTAATCTGAATGTTGATATCACCG
>DASSAY010000005.1:0-8239 GCA_035699185.1 Balneolaceae bacterium
GGTTTTTCTTCGGCAACGAGCAGTACCCATTGTTCTTGCACTACCCGGTCAACCCCACGAATAGTCAGCTCAATTTCACCGGTTGAGGGCTTCACACTGCTGAATTGAATCGTCGCGTTATAAGTTGGAATAACAACCGGCGGTGCGTAAGACCAGTTTTTGCCGCCTTCTCTATAAATAGAAAATAAAGGCTCTAAGTCGTGATGAGTATCACTGCCGCGGGGGGTGACTTCGAGATGAGCCCGGATAGCAACGCTTGTGCTGTCTTGCAAATTATTACTTACGGCTGGTTCATAATTTAGAAATTTAATATCAAGGCTGGCCACCGAAACCGTTTCACCCTTCTCAAGCATCACTTTTTGAAATTCGAGCGTATCTTGCTGCGTTGCTGCAGCCGTTTGGGCAAGCGGACTTCGTTCCTTGGCCTGTTCCTTTTTCCGTTCTATGAAAGAACTGCCGGCTACATATAAATAAATATCGCTGAAAAGCCTGCTATGCACATCAGGGTCAACCGACCACTGGATGTTATCGGCGGTGGAAGATCGCAACATGGGGTACACTTGTGGACTCAACGCAAATGCTTCACCCCCGTCTAAAGGTTCTACTTTAATTTTATACTGCTGCTGGCCGGGACGTGCCTGGTTTTTCAGCGTGTAGCCTTTGTAGGTCACCTTGTACTCATTATTGATGATTTTTGGCTCGTTTAGCTTAAGTTCAAGAAAATTGACCGTTTGTATTACCTTGAAACCCTGGTCATCAACAACTTGTCCCCTTTTTACCGCCGCATTGTACCTTTTTGTAGCGTTATCAATGAGATTTTGGTTGTACACGGATGAAGCTAAAATGGCTAACAGCAGCAGCCCAAAGCCAAGATGCGAAAGTGCCCCGCCAATAAGGGTTGACTTCTTTCTTAGAAGCCGGATCATAATCACTCCGTTACCGGCAATAGCGAACCAGCCGGTTAAAATATAAGCCATATAATAAAAGCTGTGAACATCAGCTATGATGATGGTTGCCAGGGTAAGCACGCATGCTATGGCCACCGGAAGGGTTAAATCTGCGGCAAAAGATTCTGCATCCTGGCGTTTCCAGAACAGGTATTGCCCAAATACGGTTAGGATCGCGGCGATCATAGCCAGCGGCATCGTCCATTCGTTATAAAAACTGACTTCGGGCGGTGTAGGATTTTCAGTAAAAAGCTCGCCAAGGATGGGTGAACTGGTTCCTAAAATAATCACCAGACCGATGAGAAAAAGAACCATTGATCCTGCGAAGGTCATAAACTCGCGGCTCAGTATTTTTGATTCCTTCTTCTGTTCAGGAAATTCTTTATACCGGTAGAAAAACATCCCTAAACCGATGATGGTTATGGCCACCATGAACAGCAGAAGCTGGTTGTATAAGCCTAAATCAACGAAGCTGTGGACGGAAGCATCGGCTAAAATACCTGACCGGGTGAGAACTGTTTCATACACAACAGCCATATAAGCCAGCATTGCGAAAATAATGGATGCTTTTTGGGATGTGGAACTTTTACGCTGAATGATCATTGCATGGATGCCCGCCGTACCCAGCAGCCAGGGAACGAGTGAAGCATTTTCAACAGGATCCCACGCCCAGTAGCCGCCGAAAGAGAGGGTTACGTAGGCCCAGTAGCCGCCTAAAAAGATGGCGGTTAGCAGGGCAAGATTCGCGCCGAGGGTCCACGGCAGGGCGGGATTTACCCATTCGTTATATTTTCCCCGCCATAGTGCGGCCATAGCATAGCAAAAAGGGACGGTCATCATGGCAAAACCGAAAAATAAAATAGGCGGATGAATCATCATCCACGGGCTTTTCAGCAAATCATTCAAGCCTTTGCCATCCTGAGGTACAAAATTTGGGTTGGACTGCAAAAAGGGTGCGTTGGGCATGGCATCGGCCAGCGTGCGGAATGGGGAAGCTCCTATGGTGAGATCTCCGATCGAGAGGCCCAGGGTCATGGATAACAAAAAAACCTGGGTGAGCGCCAAAAAGAACAAAACCGGCCCGCGATAAGGCTCGCGCGTGAGCTTCATAAGGCCAAAGCCGATCAATGTGGAGATCATAATCCAGAGCATAAAACTGCCTTCCTGTCCGCCCCAGAAGGCCGAAATCAGGTATCTTAGCTGGAGGTTTTCGCTCGTATAATTGAAAACGTAGTAAAAGTTGAACTGGTGGGTTAGGATGATGTAAAGCAACAATCCCGACGCGGCAAGCAGAAACAACCCCTGAAAACCAAAGAGCCAATTTGAAATTTTGAAGTAACGCTCCCGGCCTTTTTGGGAATACAGGTAATAGCCTATGGTTGCTAAAATAGCGCAAATAAAGGCGGCATTAATGAGAAAGCGTCCAAAAAATTCTATCATGTTTGCTAAGATTTGTAGAGGCACGTCACTTGTCGACACCCCTCAGATGAAATGGAGAACGATCCATTTCATCATCTCCCCTCAAGGGGAGATATGTCCCCCTTCGAAGGGGGCGCAGGGGGATGACCGAACCTTTTGCCAAAAGAATTCAGATTGGATTATAATTATAATTAGCTCTTAACCGCATTCGTCTTTTTAAATTGAGACGGATCAATGGAATTATATTTCGACGGACATTTCATCAGCATGTCATTGGCATAAAAAACACCGTTTCGCATTTTGCCAATCACCACCAGCTGGGTAGCTTCCTCGAAATTGTTGGGCTTAGGCTTGGGATAAATCACACGATTCACATTCCCGTCTTCATCCTTCATATAAAACGAAAACTGCTTGGTTTCCATGGAAAAGCCGTACGTGCGCGAATCGACCCAGCTGCCCACTACATGGGCACCCTCCATTCCGGCCGCTTCTTCAAAATTTACATACGTGCTGATGCTGTTGCCGAAGTTATACATTAGTAGAGAAGTAAAACCGACAATAGCAACGATGCCTAAAACTAATTTAGGTTTCATGGTATTTATTTTATGTTTGGCTGTTCCAATTTTTGCTCAAGCTCTCCCACTTTCTTATCCACGCGAATGATGAAAAACAGAAGTACAAACCAGATCACCAGGCTTACCGCCAGCACAATAAAAATGAGGTCGTGCGATGCTGCGGCCTGAATAGCAGCGTTAGCATTCTCAAAACCGGAGGCGCCTTCCCATTTTTGGGAATATACATCCATTAAGGTATCAGCGGCGGTTACAGTATCACTTGATACTTGAATTAGCGGATTATTCATACTTGTTGTTTGGTTTGATGCTTAATTTTTTTGTAACGGTTCAGCACGTCATTCAGCCAAACGGCCAGTGCGATGAAGCCTACCACAGCGGGATAAAAAACATAGCGCAGTTCGGGAGCGGTAATTTCACTAAAAGCAGGATTACCTTCGGCTCCCGGATGCAAACTGGGCAGCTGCCGGGGAATGATGTACATCAAAAAGGGAATGGTCGTTGCCGCAAATACATTAAAAACAGCGGAAATTTTAGCCCGCTTTTCTGGATTATCGAAAGCAGTCCGCAACACAAAATAAGCAACATAAATCATCATTCCGAGAGCCGCGAGGTTCATGCGCGGTTCGGCAAAAGTCCACCACGTGCCCCAGGTGAATCGCGCCCAGATAGAACCCGTAAGCAGGCCGCAAACACCGAATAACACGCCAATCTGAGTGGCGGTAGATGCTTTACGGTCGGCAGCAATATCGTTAGAATTTAAATATTTGATGCTGTAAACAAATCCCACGCCAAAACAGACAAACATGGTAAACCACATGGGCACATGGAAAAAGAGATTCCGGGCGGATTGTTCAAGGATAGGAATGTCGGGAATGGGGATTAAAAATCCGGCAATAATAATACCTGTTATCCAGACAGCAACAATGTATTTCCAGGGTTTTAACTTCATACAAAGGTTATTTTTCGCCTGAAATTTTCAGGCTCTGATTGAAGCGCCATAATATACAAAATCTGATTGGGAAAAATCAGGCTTTTCCGCTTTGTATTTTATGAATTTTGCCTAAGTTTAAAGTGTTCTAAAAATACATCATATAAAGCATTAAAGCTATGAATGATCAGCCTGAAAACAAGACCATTTCACTTGCCACAAGCTGGAAAAATCACATCATCGGCTATACCGTTTCCATTCTGCTGATTCCTGTTTTTTTGGTTGGGCTCATCGGCCTTTACTGGGTTAGAAAACGGCAAAAGCGCGTTTCGTATGAAGTCAGCGATTCCAAAATTACTTCCCGCGACAGCAAGTACGAGCGTAATGTTGATTTGGTGAATATTGAAAAGGTTCACCTTCAGCAAAGCTGGATACAGCAAAAGATGAATGTAGGAGACCTTCAGCTTTTCACTTCGGCCTCCTCCATCACCCTGTTCGGAATGGAAAATCCCCAAACACTCAAAAGACTGATCGAAAGAGCTGTTGCCGTAGAAAAACATCAGTTGAGGGAGCAAGAGCAAACAAAACCCCGCGAGCCCAAATATCCAGCCGGAACCATGGACAGACTTGATTACCTGACCGGCCTCTGGCAACAGGGCTTGGTTTCGGATGAAGACTACGAAAAAGAACGCAAGCATTTCGAGTGATTGGGAGTGAAAAGTGAAAAGGCAGAAGTGAACGTTCCGACGCGTGCGACCGGAACGAGATAAAGTCTTAGCTATTGGAGATTTCCTGCCTCCTGCACTGCCTCCTGCCTCCTGCCACTGCCTCCTGATTTTACCACCTTTTACGCGCTTTAAATAGCAAAATTCCTTTCCTTTTTGTACATATAACATGTTGAGTGGAATATGCTAAAAATGCCCTTTTTGAAGCTTTGCAACCCCTCTTGCATCTCCCCTTGAAAAAGGGGAGAAAAGTGAGTCGATTAAGAAGCACGATCATGGCAATAATCCCCTCCTTTTGAAGGAGGGGTCAGGGGTGGTTGCCTTAATGGTTCAGTAATCGCCCTAAAGTAGTATGTTTTACGTTCAATGCATTATGTAAAGTAAATTTTAAATCATTCCATTTGCAATTATGCGTTTATCAAAATCAGTATGGCGGCCTCTTGCCTTTATTTTCAGTGCGATTTTCACTTTTGCTATTTCTGCTCAAAGCGTATCCGCTCAGGCTAATTTTGAACTTGCCGAGCAGTTCACGACTCAAAGGATGCAAAAAATGGTGGGCAGTACGTATGTCTACCCTCACTGGATTGAAGATCAAAACCGTTTCTGGTACAGCTATGAAACCGCCGAAGGCAAAAACTGGTATATGGTGAACGCCCCCGAAGCAGAAAAACGGCTGCTTTTTGACCAGGATGAAATGGCTGCCAATCTGTCCGCCCTTTTAAATAAGCCCTTCAATAGTAAAGATTTGCCCCTTAAAGATTTTGAATACAATATTAAGGAAGGGCTTTTTACTTTTCATGTTGACAGCATCAAATTTAAATATAATCTCGAAAATCACCAGCTCATCAAAGGCGATTCACTTCAAGAAGAACCCGATGATGACTGGAAAAGCTTTTCACCCGACAGCACATGGATTGCCTTTGCAAAAAACCACAATTTATATTTGATGAAGGCCAACGACCCCGATAGCACCGAATATCAATTGACAACCGAGGGCGAACGTTGGTACAGTTTTCAGGCTGATGAAGGCGACACTACCAGCAATAAACGATTGAGGGCTTCGGTAGGCTGGTTCAAAGATTCCGAGAAACTATATGTGCGAAGACGAGATGAGCGAAAAGTAAAAGAACTTTGGGTGATTCATACTTTAGGCGACCGTCCTACCCTGGAAACCTACAAATATGCGATGCCGGGTGAAGAACATATCGGAAAAACCGAAATATGGGTTTTCAATGCCGATACCGTGGAAAGCACCGATGGCGTAAAATTAAAAACTGACAAAGAAGAATGGAAAGATGAGGGATATGCCGGCTTATTTACAGGAAAAGGCTCTGATTATCTTTATGTAATTCGCCGTAACCGTATTCGCAACAAATATGATGTACTCAAAGCCAATACCACGACGGGTGAAACTGAATTGCTGTTTACTGAAGTAAGTAAACCTTATTTCAATCCCCGTTTTGGCGGACAATTAGCCGTTATCAATAATGGTGAGCAGTTCATCTGGTGGTCCGAGCGCTCGGGATGGGGACAACTATATCGCTACGACAGCGAAGGAAATCTCATCAATCGCATCACCCAAGGATTTTATACCGTAGGTGATATTGTCAAAATTGATACCACGGCTCAAACCATCTACTTTGAAGGTTATGGACGCGAAACCGGAGTAAATCCCTATTATTCGCAGCTCTATAAAATTAAATTTGACGGCAGCGATATGGAACGCCTCACGCCCGAAAATGCCACCCATTCTATTCGCGCTTCCGACAAGGACAATTATTTTGTAGATAATTATTCTCGCGTAGATATGCCTACAAAATCAGTGTTAAGAAACGGTGATGGCGAAGTGATTTTGAAGCTGGAAGAAACCGACATCAGCCGGATGAAGCGAGCAGGATGGAAAGCGCCAAAAATGTTTAAAGTTAAAGCGGCCGACGACGTAATTGATCTTTACGGGGTGATGTGGAAGCCTTTCAACTTCGATTCAACCAAAAGCTATCCGATCATCACCTACGTTTATCCCGGCCCACAGACCGAGCCTTTCCCCATCGGATTTACCATTCGCGGTTCGCGGGCGCGTCCCACCGCCCTGGCTCAGCTTGGATTTATCGTTATTGCTATGGGTCAGCGCGGCGGCAGCCCTATCCGTTCCAAATATTATCACACCTTTGGATACGGAAATTTGCGTGATTATCCCCTTAAAGATAACAAATACGGGTTGAAGCAACTGGCCGCGCGTCACTCTTTCATCGACCTTGACCGCGTAGGCATTTATGGCCATTCCGGCGGTGGATTTATGAGTACCGCTGCCCTCCTCACCTTCCCCGATTTTTATGATGTAGCCGTTTCCTCCTCCGGCAATCACGACAATAATGTATACAATCTCTGGTGGAGTGAAGCGCACAACGGCGTCAAAAAAGTAACAAAAACGATTGATGTAGATGATAGCGAAGGCGGGGTGAAAGACAGCACGATTACGGTTTTCAAAGCGCCGGTAGAAACAAACATAGAGCTGGCCGAAAACCTGGAAGGACATCTGCTGTTAGTAACGGGCACGATCGATAATAATGTGCATCCCGCCAACACCATTCGAATGGCTAACGCACTCATCAAAGCCGGCAAAAAGTTTGATTATATGATTATGCCCGGCCAGCGGCACGGCTACGGAGAATATGCCCCCTACTTTGAACGCATACTCTGGCGCTACTTTGCCGAACACCTGCTGGGTGATTATCGTCCGGATGAAATCGAATATAACATTCCCGAGTATGATGATTGATTTGTAGCCACAGATTTACACGGATATACACTGATTTTTATCTGTTCTAATCCGCGTGAATCTGTGGCTATATTGTTATTAGGTAGGTTGAAAGGCTGAATGTTAAAGCTGGCAACTGCCTCCTGCCGCTGCCACTGCATCTGTCTACTTCACCCCTGTGCTTCCAAAACCGCCTTTGCCACGTTCCGTTTCTGATAAATCATCGGTTTCCTGAACAGTAGCCTGAGTAACGGGCGCGATCACCATTTGGGCAATACGGTCCCCGTGATTGATAATGAAAGGCTCATCCCCCAAATTCACGGCCAGCACTTTCACTTCACCCCGGTAATCCGCATCAATAGTACCGGGCGTATTTAGCATGGTGATGCCGTTCCGGTAAGCAAGTCCGCTGCGGGGACGAATTTGAGCCTCGTAACCCTTGGGAAGCGCCATCTGCAGGCCGGTAGGAATAAGTTTTCGTTTGCCCGGCTGTAATTCTACCGGTTCATTCAGTGCCGCACGTATGTCCATTCCGGCAGCAAATTCTGTTTCGTAGGACGGCAGGGGTAAGTCTTTGGCGTGGGGTAGTTTTTTGAATAAAAGATTCATCTGTAGTTATTGAAATAATTGTGGGATTGGAAATTGTGCTAAATAAATCACTTTTATCCTTTTGGTTGTCATTTCGAGCGGAATCTCGATGCTTTTTATCGAGATGAAGTCGAGAAATCTCATCCGTTATAATTAAGCTAATAATTTAAAAGGGATGAGATTTCTCCGTTCCGAGCGGAAAACCTCCGCTCTACAGTCGAAATGACAACAAAATGGGCTTTGGGTACTTTCTCAACCGCTCAACGTATTACTTCTATTCAAGCGGAAAAACCTTCAAC
>DASSAY010000006.1:0-12499 GCA_035699185.1 Balneolaceae bacterium
GGCAAAGGGATCAATGCCTTTGTTTTCCAGAAAGATGATCAAGTATTTGAGAGCGAAATATCCTGAAATAAAGGAGGCCACAAACCCGATAAACAGGTTTAAAAGAGCAGCCGCCGGTATGCCTAACTCAATCATCTCTACCACCTTAAGCAACATGGCGCCAATGTAAACGGGGATAACCATCAAAAATGAAAAGTTGGCAATTTCTTCTCGTTTAACGCCCAAATAAAGTCCCATTGAAATGGTTGAACCCGACCGGCTGATGCCTGGTATAATGGCAGCAGCTTGTGCCAGGCCAATGATGAAGGCGCTTTTAGCGGATAAATGTTTGGTGAAAAAATCGCGGAAACGGGTGGCAAATAAAATCACCCCGGTAATCAGCAGCATGACGGAAACCATAAACGGGTTGAGAAATATCTCTTTAATCTCTTCTCTCAAAGTCAGCCCAACGATTCCGGCGGGAATCAGACTCAATAAAATAAATCCCGCAAGTTTGATGTTACTATCATTAGCTGCTTTATCAGAAAATTCACCGGGATTGCGGGCCAGTCCCCAGATTGAACCCAACATATCTCGTAACCTTTCATGATAATAGACGATAATACTGCACAGGGTGCCGAAGTGAACTACTACTTCGAAAGTGATGTTTTTGTCGACTCCGCCGCCCAGAAGCGCTTCACCCAAAACGAGATGGCCTGAGCTGCTGATCGGTAAAAATTCGGTAAGCCCCTGAAGAAGCCCTAATAAAAAAGAATCTAAGAGTTCCATTTATTAACTTTAGCACGTTGAAATTTTTCTGCGTTGAAAATAGCTATTACTTAATCAAATTCTAAATCAATTATTTTTGGTATGCCAACTACATCAACCTCTGTGGATATGCAAGCGCTGGAAGAAAAGATCGCTTCATCCAGTACTTCTATTGAAGAAATTTATACAGAACTGAATAAAGTAATTGTAGGCCAGCGCTACATGATCGACCGCTTGCTCATCGGGCTTTTGGCGGACGGACACGTTCTGCTTGAAGGCGTTCCTGGCCTGGCTAAAACACTTACCGTTTCATCGCTGGCCCGGGTGATTAACACTAAATTCCAGCGCCTGCAATTTACGCCCGACTTGCTCCCCGCCGACCTGATCGGGACGCTGATTTACAACCAAAAAGAAGCGGAGTTTACGGTTAAAAAAGGCCCTATTTTCGCGAACATCATTCTTGCGGATGAAATCAACCGCTCGCCTGCCAAGGTGCAAAGTGCCCTGCTCGAAGCTATGCAGGAACTCCAGGTCACCATCGGTGAGACAACCTTTCCGCTGGATGAACCTTTTCTTGTTTTGGCAACGCAAAATCCGGTTGAACAAGAAGGAACCTATCCCCTGCCGGAAGCGCAGGTTGATCGTTTTATGATGAAAATAAAAATCGGTTATCCCACCGAAGACGAAGAGCTGGAAATTATGCGGCGAATGGCCCAGACCGGCAAAAAGGGTGAACTGAAACCGGTTATTACTACCGAAAAAGTGCTGGAGGCAAGAGACGTCATCAACCAGATTTATATTGATGAAAAGGTTGAACAGTACATTATCGACCTGGTTTTTGCTACGCGGAAACCTAAAAAGTACAATCTTGACGATCTTTCTGAGCTCATTAATTTCGGGGCTTCGCCGCGGGCTTCCATCAACCTGAACCTGGCAGCCCGGGCTCACGCTTTTATGGAACATCGTGCATACGTTACGCCCGAAGATGTGCGCATCATCGCTATGGATGTGCTTCGGCATCGCATCATGCCTACCTTTGAGGCCGAAGCAGAAAACATCACTTCCGAGGATATCATTGAGAAGATTATGGGAACTGTTCAGGTGCCATGATACTTATTTTTTCAATTGTTCTATAGAGTTCCCCTATTTATGTGGCTAAAGCCACTGCTTTTATGCTTTTTATCAGTCAGCTAAAGCTGACTGCAATAGATATTGTTTTTAAGTTGGTCTCTTGATTTCCTTATTTCAAGCGAAAAAACGATTATTTTTGATACTATTTTAGTTGCTTCATCTATTGCAGTTGGCTTTAGCCAACTGATAGCGAAATTCCAAGAAAGAAGGCTTTAGCCTCATTCTTTTTGACTTAAATCTGGTTGTCTTTTCTTATCAAAAAGATCTCATCCTTTTAACTTAGCCCAGCCATATTTTTCCATAAAATCATTCACTTCTTCTGAAAATGGCTTGGTTTTATGGTGTTCTTCTTGCCTATGGATATAATTTCTAACAGATTCAAGATGACTTTCACTAACGCTCACTGCCCAATAATCATCCTGCCAAATAAACTTTCTGTTTATAAGTTTGTTCTTATTAATCCAATAAGAAGATTCACCTTTTATTAACTGAGCAACCTTGCTTATGCTTTGATCTTTGCCAAGAGAAACCAGGCAATGCGCATGTTCCTGATAACCATTGACGCAGTCCAGCCAAATATCTTTGTCTTCGGCATTCTCTTTGATATGTTGAAATACTGTTAATCTCAACTCCTTTGTATTCAGAAATGCTTCTCTATTCTTTGTTGAAAATACTAAATGAACCCAGACTCTTACCCAACTCATATTTTCCCCCTCTCCCTATGTGGCTAAAGCCATTGTTTAGTTTAGCTTTTATCAGTCAGCTAAAGCTGACTGCAATAGATGACTATCTATTCTATTATATATAATTACTTCCGATTTCTTTTCCAAATTCCTTAGCCTTTAGCAAATATTGAAGCTTCAGCTAATGTTCTTTTCTTATCTATTGCAGTTGGCTTTAGCCAACTGAACAAATGAAATGCCAACAAAGGGCTTTAGCCCCATTTGCCTTTGTTTATAACAAAAAAAGGCTCAGAGTTTAAAACCCTGAGCCTTTTAATTTAGTTAAGTAAGAAGAACTATTTACTCTTCTTCGTCTCCGTCTTCTTTCTCATCAGACTGATCTTCTTCCTGAGCTTTTTTAGCTGCTTCTTCTTCTTTCTCTTTGGCAGCCATTTGCTCCTTCAGGTCTGCAAGTCCGGACATTTCGCCCAGGGTGGCAGCACCTTGTTGCGGTTCAGATGGTTTTTGTTTCTTAGACTTTTTAGGTGAAGCTTTTTTAGCCTTCTTAACATCTTTTTCGTTCTGACTGAGTGTAATGCTCTTACTTGCCTCATCCAGTTCCGTAACATAAGCTTCCAAGGTATCGCCTTCGGCAAAATCAGACGGCTCCCCGTCTTCAATTTTGCGCTCGGGGATAAAGCCTTCAAGGTTATGCGGAAGCTTCACAAATACCCCTTTATCGGTGGTTTTGGTCACTTCGCCTTTAACTTTGTCTGTAGCGGCATGCTCGTTAGCAAAAAGCTTCCAAGGGTTATCTTCAATCTGCTTATGGCCCAGCGTAATCCGGCGGTTTTCGAAATCAATAGCCAGAATTACCACATCAATCTCATCATCCTTGTCGATAATTTCGTTGGGATGATTGATCTGCTTGGTCCAGCTTAAATCACTGATGTGAATGAGTCCGTCAATGCCGGGCTCGAGTTCAACAAACACACCGAAGTTGGTGAGGTTTCGAACCGTTCCCTTGTGCTTCGAACCAACGGGATAACGTTCGTCAATTTCTTCCCAGGGATCATTTTCAAGCTGCTTAACACCGAGCGAAATTTTCTTCTCCGCTTCGTTCACATTCAACACTACACACTCAATGATGTCATCTTTGCTGACCAGTTGAGAGGGGTGCTTGATGTGTTGCGTCCACGACATTTCGCTGATGTGGATAAGGCCTTCAACGCCTTTTTCGAGTTCGATAAAGGCACCGTAATCGGCGATAGAAACAACACGTCCCTGAACTTTGATGTTTTCGGGATATTTGATGTCGATTTCATCCCATGGGTGCGGCTCGAGTTGCTTCAACCCGAGTGAAACGCGTTTGTTCTCTTCATCAAAGTCGATAACAGCCACATTCATGCGCTGATCGAGTGAAACAATTTCGTCCGGGTGATCCACACGTCCCCATGAAAGATCGGTGATGTGCAACAGGCCGTCAACACCGCCGAGGTCGATAAAGACACCGAAATCGGTAATATTTTTGACGATACCTTCAAGCACCTGTCCTTCTTCGATGGTTGAAAGAATTTCTTCGCGCTGTTCTTCGAGATCAGATTCGATAAGTGCACGGTGTGAAACCACCACATTTTCAACGTGCATGTTGAGTTTCACCACCTGAAATTCCATGGTTTTGCCTACATAAGCATCAAAATCGCGCACGGGACGCACATCAATTTGTGAGCCCGGCAAGAATGCGTCAATACCTAAAATATCGGCAACCATTCCGCCTTTAATGCGGCGCTTGATATATCCTTCAATAACTTCGCCCGTTTCGGCTGCCCGTTCAATCGTCTCCCAGGCATGGAGAATATCCGCTTTGCGACGGGAAAGGATTAACTGTCCTTCCTGATCTTCAACCTGATCAAGGAATACATCCACTTCATCGCCGGGCGCCAGGTTTTCTAAAACATCATTCGGAAATTCGTTCGCATGTACAATGCCTTCCGATTTAAAGCCGATATCTACAATCACATAATCCTGGTTGGCAGAAACAACGCGGCCTGTTACAATTTCCTTTTCTTCAATTTCATTGAGCGTATCTTCATACATCTCGGCAAGCTCGTGGAACTCTTCATCCGTATAATCTTCGGATGCTGCTTGCAGCTGGTCATAAGTGTAAGATTCTTCGTCTTCCAAATCGCCCGAAAATGATGCGATTTCTTCTGCTTCTGGTTCTACGCGGACTTCTTCTTCGGTGGTAGGATCAACATCAACAGCCGTTTCTTTTTCTTCAGTAACTGTTTCGGTAGCCGTCGTTTGTTCTTCTTTTTCCTTGTTTTCTTCTTTTTTTAGGTCTTCGGTCATTATTTGTTTTTTGTTAGAATTACCGCATTCCGTTCCGACTGCTCGGGATTCGAAATGGGATTAAAGTTAAGGTTATGGTTTAAAATGTTACTTTAGCTTTGCATTAAATGTTTCACTTTTGACGCAATTTGTTCAACCTGTTGCTCAAAAGTTACATTTGTAGTATCAACTTCGATAGCGTCATCCGCTTTCTTTAGCGGATCCGCTTTTCGTTTTGAATCTTTTTGATCGCGCTGCAAAATATTCTGCTCAACTTCTTCGAGCGTAATATCCGGGTTGATGGCTTTACGTTCTTTATAACGTCTGCGCGCGCGCTCACCCAACTTCGCCGACATAAAAAACTTCAAATCGGCATCGGGAAAAACAGCCGTTCCAAGATCGCGGCCTTCTGCAATATATATTCCATCATGAACCGTTTTGCGCATCAGCCCGTTTACAAAAGCCCTGACTTTCGGCTTCGCGGCAACTTCACTTACATATTTTACCACATCTGCCATTCGGAGCTTATCCGTTACCGGTTTACCGTCCATGCGGACATCAAATTGCTTATTGGCATAACGGAACGAGATCTTTTTTTGTTTTAGTAAACGAAAGAACGTTGGATCATCGCGCCCTGCTTCCAGATAAACCAAGGTTACTGTTCGGTATAATGCTCCCGAATCGAGATATTCAATTTTTAATTTATCGGCAACAGCGCGGGCTGTAGTACTTTTCCCGGAGCCTGCCGGCCCGTCGATCACTATGATCATTATGGAAAGTCTCCTAAATTACTTTACTTTTGTTAATTTTTCAAAGTTTTCTTGTTTAATGATTTCAGAAATTTTAACTTTGGCTTCTTTCTGAATTTGGGCGAAGAAGATATAAATAAATTTGAAGAACTGTTAAGAAACTCTTAAAAAAATATGCCGCAACATAAATCAGCAACTAAACGAGTACGCCAGAACGAAAACCGTCGTCAGCGAAATCAAACTCAGCGTTCTAAAATGAAAACGCTGGTCAAGAATGTATTTGAATCCACCGACAAAGAAGAAGCGGAAAAAGCGTTCAAAAAAGCCAGTGCATGGCTTGATAAAATGGCTGCGAAAAATCTCATTCATCCAAACCGGGCTGCGCACAGAAAATCAAAGTTAGCGAAGCACGTAAATAGCTTGTAGAAACTTGCCTGACGCAAACTCAAAAGCGCTCTTAGTTATTCTGGATGGTTACGGCTTAGCCAGAAATCCCGAAGTAAGTGCTATTGATAAGGCCGAAAAGCCTTTTATAGATTCTCTCTTTAAGAATTATCCTCACTCCAAACTTTCCGCAGGCGGGCAAGACGTGGGCTTGCCCGAAGGACAATTTGGCAACTCCGAAGTTGGCCATTTAAATATCGGTGCGGGACGCATTGTTCCCCAGGAGTTGACGCGCATCAACAATGATATAAAAAGTGGCGGTTTTTTTGAGAATCAAACTTTAGTTACGGCTGTTGAAAAGGCTGCCGAAAAAGGAAGCCTTCATATAATGGGCCTTTTCTCGGATGGCGGCGTCCACAGCCATAACGATCACCTTTTTGCCCTTCTCAAACTCGCAAAATCTGCCGGAGTTGATCATACCTACATCCACGCTTTCACTGACGGGCGCGACACTTCTCCCGAAGGCGGCCTTGAATATGTGCGAGAATTCGAACGACAGTCAGAAATAATTGGTGCGGGTGAAATTGTCTCTATCGTGGGACGATATTACGCAATGGATCGCGACAACCGCTGGCCGCGTACCAAGCAAGCTTACGACCTTTTAGTTAATGGCAAAGGCGAGCGATTTGATGATCCTGAACAAGCGGTTCAACATTCTTATGATGAAGGCGTTACGGACGAATTTATTAAGCCCAAGCTGATCAATGCTTCACCCGAAGCACGGATAGCTAAGAATGATGTGATTATTTTTTACAACTTCCGGGGTGATCGCGCGCGGCAAATCACGCGGGCATTAACCGAAGACAGTTTTGAGGAGTTTGAAGTTGAGAAAAATCTCAATCTGTATTATGTAACCTTCACTGCTTATGATGATGCTTTTGAGCACGTGAATGTTGCCTACCCACCGCTCCACATTGAAAACACGCTGGGTGAAGTGGTAAGCAATCGCGGACTGAAACAGCTTCGAATCGCTGAGACGGAAAAATATCCGCATGTTACCTACTTTTTTAACGGGGGTGAAGAAACGCCCTTCAAAGGTGAAGAACGCATTTTGATTCCGAGTCCCCAGGTTGCTACTTACGACCTTCAGCCCGAAATGAGCGCGCCGGAAGTAACCGCTACTTTGTGTGCTGAATTAAACACCGGAGAAAACGATCTCTGCATTTTGAATTATGCCAATCCCGATATGGTGGGACATACGGGTGATATGCAAGCAACCATCAAAGCCGTGGAAACGATTGACCGTCAGCTAAAAAAGCTGGTTGAAACCGCTTTGGCAAACAATTATAAAATGCTGATCATTGCCGATCACGGAAATGCCGATTGCATGCTGAAAGAAAACGGAGAACCTTATACCGCCCATACCACAGCCCCGGTTCCGGCTCTTATTATTAATGAAGCAAGAGCCGAAAAAATGCATGATGGCATTTTGGCTGATGTTGCCCCTACTCTTCTTAAGCTAATGGGCCTTTCTCAGCCGGAAGAGATGACCGGAAGGCCTTTGTTTTAGACCCCTAAAAATTATTACCCCTAAATCCCCTAAAGGGGACTTTTAAGAACATTGCCTTTTTCAATGATAATTACTCCTTTAACAAATTGTCACTTTTTAAACGGGCCTTCCACTCTATTTCAAGCAGCAGCAAGTCCCCTTTAGGGGATTTAGGGGTAAAAGAGGATATGCTGAATGATGAAGTACTTCTTCATTTGATATTCCTTGTTCGATATTCAATATTCCCACCTTTTTTGCACACGAAAAATTCTATTCAGCCCCTTTTTGCTACAATATCTACTCTTGGAATCAGTTGGAAAACCGAATACTTTTCATCTTTGAAAGCCGTTTGCTACTTATAGTTTGTTGGCTGTCAAAGGTATATCTTAGCTCTATGCTTTTTCTCATATTTTTAAATATTTCTGACTTAAAAAAATTGTTTTGTTTGCTTTTGCACTATGCCAATACTACTTTCGTTAAGAGACATGAACTAAACACTTAACTCACTCGTTTTACAGATAGATATTTAATTCAAAAACCCACGGAAGGTTCATTTTTATGGAGGGTAATTTTTCAAGCAAAGTTCGAGATGTCATTCAATTCAGCCGTGAAGAAGCACTACGGCTGGGGCATGATTATATCGGAACAGAACATTTAATTCTTGGCATTGTGCGCTTGGGTGAAGGCGTGGCAGTCAAAATCCTCAAAAATTTAAATTGTGATCTATTCAAACTAAAAAAGACTGTAGAAGATACGGTTCGCGGCACCGGCGGATCGGTAAAAGTGGGCAATATCCCCCTCACAAAACAGGCGGAAAAAGTGCTGCGTATCACTTATCTCGAGGCCAAACTCTACAAGAGTGATACTATCGGCACCGAGCATTTGCTGCTTTCACTGTTGCGCGATGATGAGAATATTGCCGCTCAAATTCTGCAGCAGTTTAATGTTTCATACGATGCGGTTCGCGAAGAACTGGATCTTATCATTTCCGGCAAGTCTTCTGATGACGATCGTCGTGATGCGCGCTCGATATCAGCAAGTTTGTCATCATCCAAAGGTTCTAAATCGTCAGGAAGCTCCAGAGAAAAGAAAATGGAAAAATCTAAAACACCTGTACTCGACAATTTTGGCCGGGATTTAACCCAACTGGCCGAAGACGGAAAACTCGACCCGATTATCGGGCGGGAAAAGGAAATTGAGCGCGTGGCTCAGGTCTTGAGCCGACGTAAAAAGAACAATCCGGTGCTCATCGGTGAGCCCGGCGTCGGTAAAACGGCTATTGCCGAAGGACTTGCCTCGCGCATCATTGAACGCAAAGTTTCGCGCGTGCTTTATGATAAACGCGTGATTGCTTTAGACCTCGCGGCCCTCGTCGCCGGAACAAAATACCGGGGACAGTTCGAAGAACGCATGAAAGCCGTGATGGGCGAGCTCGAAAAAACCCAAAATGTAATTCTCTTTATTGATGAGCTTCATACGATCGTTGGCGCGGGCGGTGCAAGCGGTTCACTCGATGCATCAAACATGCTGAAACCGGCTTTGGCAAGGGGTGAAGTCCAGGCAATAGGCGCTACTACCCTTAACGAATATCGCCAGCATATTGAAAAAGATGGTGCCCTGGAACGCCGCTTCCAGAAAATTATGGTTGATCCAACCAGTCCCGAAGAAACGATTGAAATTCTTAATCAGATTAAGGGAAAATACGAAGAACACCACAGCGTTCGCTATTCGGATGAAGCTATTGAAGAATGTGTAAAATTGACCGATCGCTATGTGACCGATCATTTTCTGCCGGATAAAGCCATCGATGCACTTGATGAAGCCGGCGCCCGCGTTCATCTTTCAAATATCCACGTTCCACAACATATTATTGACCTCGAAGAAGAAATTGAAAGAACCAGCCATGAGAAAAATGGCATGGTTAAAAAGCAACGGTTTGAAGAAGCCGCACGTCTGCGCGACAAGGAAAAGCGCCTCACCGAAGAGCTTGAACAGAGCCAGAAAGAATGGGAGAAAAAGTCCGAAGAGATCGTTTATGATGTAGGTGAAGAAGATGTTGCACACGTTGTTGGCATGATGAGTGGTGTTCCGGTCAGTAAAATTAGCCAAAGCGAAAGCAAAAAACTGGTTAAGATGCAGGATGAACTTTCACAGAAAATTATTGGCCAGGATGAAGCGATTGTTAAACTGACAAAAGCCATCAAACGAACCCGGGCGGGACTCAAAGATCCCTCGCGCCCCATCGGTTCATTCATCTTTTTAGGCCCAACCGGCGTCGGTAAAACCGAAATGGCCAAAGTATTAGCCCGATATCTTTTTGATAAAGAAGATGCACTCATTCGCATTGATATGAGTGAATATATGGAGAAGTTTTCGGTTTCTCGTTTAGTAGGGGCACCTCCCGGCTATGTCGGTTACGAAGAGGGCGGCATGCTCACCGAAAAAGTGCGCCGAAAGCCCTATAGTGTTGTTTTGCTTGATGAGATCGAGAAAGCACACCCTGATGTTTTCAACATTCTGTTGCAAGTGCTGGATGATGGAATTCTTACCGACAGCCTGGGACGCAAGGTCGATTTCCGAAATACGATCATCATCATGACCTCCAACATAGGGGCGCGTGATATTCGCAATCTTGGAAAAGGTATCGGGTTTGCGTCAAACGGCAGCAGCTTTGATTACGAGAAGATGAAATCAACGATTCAGGATGCTTTGAAAAAAGTATTTAACCCTGAATTCCTTAACAGGATTGATGATGTTATCACCTTCCGCGCACTCGAAAAAGAAGACATCTTCAAAATTATTGACATCCTCTCGGATGACCTTTTCGAACGTATTGAAAAGATCGGCTATACGGTTGAAGTAACCACTGGCGCTAAAGAATTTCTGAGCGAGAAAGGCTTCGACCAGAAATACGGTGCGCGTCCGTTGAAACGAGCTATCCAAAAGTATGTGGAAGAGCCGTTGGCTGAGGAATTACTCGAAGACGATCATTCCGAAAATTCAACCATCAAAATTAAGATGAACAAATCCCGCGACGGGCTTGTCTTTGACTGGAGTGATGGTTCCGAAAACAAAAAAGCTTCTAAAGATAAAGATTCTGAAACGGAAAGTGAAGAATCGAAATCAGAGGCGAAAGCTTAAAAACTTTGTCATCCTGAATTTATTTCAGGATCTGCAGCTGAAAATTTCTATAGCCTTATAAGAAATCTTGGTATAGATGCTGAAACGAGTTCAGCATGACATAGCAAGGTTCTTTTAAGAGTTCTTATTTTAAGACCTGACAGGTTTCCAAAACCTGTCAGGTCTTTTTTTGTTTAAAAATTAACAGAAATAGCTATTCGTTTACTGGCTCCCATTAGCTTGTATTCCCCGCTTCCCGAACGAACAAACTTCGGTTTCATAGTGTGATTAAATCCAAGCGCTCCTGAAAACTGTTCGCTTGCCAATTCGCGCTGTTCTAAATCTACCGCCCGGAATTCAGCGTCGTTGATGATGCCGGTGCTTTCGTAATAATCGCCGGTAAGGGTTAAGATCACATCATCTTCGGGAAAGTAATCGGCTACCAAAACAGGTGAACGAAAACTGGTACTGCCCAGTCGCTCTCCAGTCATTGTTGTAAATACCAAAACCCGCTGATCGGAATAAAGAGTAATGAATTCGCCATTATCGCTGAATGAAGCCCCTATTAAATCTTCGCGGGAAGTGATAGTATTTAATTCATTCCCAAACTTATCCATAATCAGCACTTGATCAGTACCTTGTGCAGATGAAATAGCAACTATCAAATTACCGCTCTCTGAAATTCCCAGGTAATTCAAAATACGGTCATTGCTAAAATAAATAGTTTCAAAATCACCGTTAGGCAACATCACTTCTGCTTTAGATCCCAGTTTCCCGTTGCGTTTTATTTTAGGCGTATAGATCACCACGGTTTCCCTGTTTGGGCTCATGGCCACTTCAGAAATCACCTGACCGCCTTTGGTTTCACCACTGCTCGACATGCTGGTTATCACTTCACCAAAGGTATTATAAAAAGTGAAATTGACGATGTTATCACGAATCAAAACCGAGCCCGCGTTGGATGGATAGACGGCCAGCGAGGGATCAGCCGAAGACAGTGAAATGGTTGAATAGGAGTTTAAGGTATCACCGGAGGAATCGAATAATACAAGTTGCCCCTTCTTTGAAGTTGCCTTTAAAAAACTTACCAATGAATAACCGGGCGAAATACCGTAAGCGCTGAAGCCAGCGATTGTTTTGCCGGTACCTAAAAATTGAAAACTGCTTGGGTTTATGGAAGCTTCACCGTCTTCAAGTAAAAAAGTTGATGGGCTGTTGTTGGATGTTGGAGACAGGACCGAAAGGTTTAGCGATTGTCCCAGGGCGATTGACGGGAGTAACATTAAAACTAAAGTTCGAATAAAATGGCTAAGCATAAATAATTATTTCACTTTTAAAATTGAAGCCTAAAGAACGGAATTATCTGCTTAAGTTGCATCCGTTATTGACCCATATTTCTATGATTTTATTTGTAGATTTGGTTGATATTTACCACGGAAACACTAAAAGCACAAAAAGAATAAATCTTGTCATGCTGAACTTGTTTCAGCATCTATTAAAATCTTTTATAGTAAAGAGTTTCGTCTAAAAAACCCTGAAATAAATTCAGGGTGACAAAATCCAGATGAAGTTTTAGTGTTTCCGTGGTTACTAATTTTAAAATTTTTGCATGTTTTATTCGATCATTATTCCGGTTTATAATCGTCCCCAGGAAGTTGATGAATTGCTGGAAAGCCTGACACACCAAACCTATCCGGATTTTGAAACGCTGATTATTGAAGATGGTTCCGATGAACCTTGTAAGGAGATCGCTGAAAAGTATGAGGATCGGCTGAACATCAGTTATTATTATAAAGAAAACTCGGGACAGGGCTTCAGCCGTAATT
>DASSAY010000007.1:0-8843 GCA_035699185.1 Balneolaceae bacterium
CTTTTACGAAAACAGCCCGCGCTACATCGATCCCGCTAAAGCGGGAGCCATTATCAACTGGATTGAAGGCCCGGAATTTGTGGGCGTTTTCGTGAACAGGGCGCTGGATGATGTCAATATGATCAGCCGTCAGACAGGAATCGATCTTGTCCAGCTGCATGGCAATGAGAGCCCCGATTATTGCGAACTGGTGGAAAAACCGATTATCAAAGCCATTCACGTCGAAAAGAGTGATACCGCTTCAGACCTTGAATCGCGAGTCAATCCATACCTTGATTGTGTGGATTACCTGCTTTTTGATACCAAAATCGAAGGAAAATGGGGCGGAACCGGGAAGTCATTCGACTGGTCTATTCTTGAAGAGGTGTCGCAAGACCTCCCGTTTTTTCTTTCAGGCGGATTAACGGCTGATAACATCCGAACGGCCTGCCAAACGGTTCAACCGTATGCAATAGATGTTTCAAGTGGTATTGAAGCAGAGCCCGGCATTAAGGATTATGATAAGATTGAAGCGTTTATGGAAGAATTAAAAAACGAGTAAATGAGTAGTTAGTTATAAGTATTGAGAAAAATCTGTTCAATTTTGTCATGCTGAACTTGTTTCAGCATCTATAGACAAGATTATTCTTAATAACTTTTTAACCCAGCTTGCTGCTTACAGATCCTGAAATAAATTCAGGATGACATAAATAAAAGTGTATTTAATGATGAAATACGATCTACCTACAAAAAACGGTTATTTTGGTGGTTTTGGCGGCAAGTTTGTCCCTGAAATTTTGATTCCGGTTCTCGAAGAACTGGAAAAGGCCTATGATGAAGCCTGGAAGGACGATAAGTTTCAGACGGAATATCATCAGCTTTTGGATGAATATGTGGGACGTCCTACTAAGCTTACCTTCGCAAACCGGATGACGGAGCATTACGGAAAGGCAAAAATTTACCTGAAGCGGGAGGATTTATGTCATACCGGCGCACATAAAATCAATAATGCTATCGGACAAATTTTGCTGGCTCAACGGATGGGCAAAAAAAGGATTATTGCTGAAACAGGAGCCGGTCAACATGGCGTGGCAACGGCAACAGTTTGTGCAAAATTTGGTATGGATTGTATCGTTTATATGGGCGCGGAAGATATGCGCCGGCAGAAACTGAATGTTGAACGAATGCGATTGCTGGAGGCTGAAGTTCGATCGGTTGAAAGCGGTTCAAAAACGCTTAAAGATGCCACAAACGAGGCGATTCGTGATTGGGTAACGAACGTGGAAGATACCTTTTATATCATCGGTTCGGTTGTTGGACCGCACCCATATCCTAAAATGGTGCGCAATTTTCAGCGGGTGATTGGGGATGAAGCTAAACGCCAGTTGATGGAAAAAGAAGGGCGGGGGCCGGATTATCTGCTGGCTTGCGTGGGCGGCGGTTCGAATGCTATCGGCCTGTTTTATCCGTTTATTGAAGATGAATCAGTGAAAATGGCTGGGGTCGAAGCGGCGGGTTTGGGTGCTGAAACCGATCAGACGGCTGCAACTTTGACGATTGGACGCCCCGGTGTATTACACGGTTCATTAAGTTATTTACTGCAGAATGATGGAGGGCAAATTCAGCTCGCACACTCCATTAGCGCGGGGCTTGATTATCCGGGAATAGGTCCTGAGCATTCTTATTTAAAGGATTCCGGACGTGTAACGTACAAAGCAATCACCGATGAACAGGCGATGAAAGGAGTGAAGCTGCTTTCCGAGCTGGAAGGTATTATCCCCGCGCTCGAAACGGCTCATGCCGTCGCTTATTTGGATGAACTGATGCCGAAGACATCAACCGATGAAATCGTTGTTTTGAATTGCTCGGGACGCGGTGATAAGGATATGGGCACGATTTCTGAGTACGGGTGATAGCGTTCCGCACAGAGCGAGCGGAACGAGATGTAGGTCGGACAGCTTTTCCGACACTTACTTCATTTTGGCTATTAGATCCTTCTGCTTGCAAGATAAAGCACAAAATCGTATTTTTATGACTACTTAATGGTAATAACAAAGAGTTATGAATTCTACAAAAGAAATAGCCGCAGGTAAATTTAAAGCCACGTGTTTGGCCCTGCTTGATGAAGTACAAACCGGCGGGCATGAAATTGTCGTAACTAAATATGGAAAACCGGTAGCCAAGGTGGTTCCATTAGATTCTAAAAGTGCAGATCGGTTTAACAGCTTAAGAGGCAGCGTAACTATTAAAGAAGATATTGTAGCTCCGCTGGGCGCTGACATTTGGGGAGAACTTGAATGATTCTTTTAGATACCCATGCCCTTATTTTTTGGGCGAACGAATCCGGTAGTTTAGGCGAAAATGCGCGCAAAACTATTAACAGTGCTTCCCGCATCGGTGTGCATATTATTTCATGCTTTGAAATTGCCATTTTAGTGGAGAAAGAAAAAATTATTCTTAATAAACCGGCAGATTCGTGGATTGCGAATGCGCTAAGCCATCCTAAAGTAGAAATAATTCCCCTTACGGTTCCTGTAGCTGTAAAATGTACTCAGTTACCCGGTAACTTTCACCGAGATCCCGCCGACCGTATGCTGGCTGCTGAATGCTTGATGAATGATTATCCCATGGTAACAAAAGACAGGCTTATCAGTCAATGGGGCTATATTGAAACGATTTGGTAGAGTACAATGCAAGCGGAACGAGATGTGTAAAATGTGGGACTGGCATCTTGCACATCAAAAGCGATGATTTAAGAACAAGGATTAACGATTTTCGATTTAGGATGTTAGGAATGATATCAGATCTCAAATCTTTCCCGATACATCGGGATTAATCCTTGTTCTGCAATCAAGTTGGCAGTTCTTTCGAACGTCAGCCCGCAATCCCGGCAGCTGTAGGACAGACGGGATAATAAAGATTTTCATAATTTTAGCGATATGAGCAGTGAGCAAAAAACCGGTATTAAAGTGAAAGAAAAGGTTGATCATCTGCCTTTTTCGCCCGGGGTCTATATGTTCAAAGACAGCGGAAATCGTCTGCTGTATGTGGGCAAAGCCAAACGGCTGCGAAACCGGGTGCGGTCGTATTTTCAGGATTCGCGTAATCACGATGGACGCATAAAGCTGATGGTTCGCAAAATCGAAGATCTGGAAGTGATTGTTACCGACTCTGAAGCGGAGGCGCTGATTCTGGAAAACAATCTCATCAAAAAACATCACCCGCGATATAATATTTTGTATCGCGATGATAAATCCTATCCTTACATTTGCATCACGAATGATGAGCGTCCCCGTGTTTTTCCTACACGAACGGTGATCAACGATGGCAGCAAGTATTTTGGTCCCTACGACAGTGTGGTTCACATGAAACGAATGCTTGAGACCATTCGCAAGGCTTTTGATTTGTGTACCTGCGCCGTTTCACGCAAGAACATCAACCGGACCAAAGGGATGCCTAAATGGCACTCCTGCTTTGATGATTACCTGGAAAGTTGCTCGGGCGACTGGGATCGGGAAGAGTACCGCGAAACAGTGGATAAGGTCGAACGCATGCTGAACGGGCGAACCAATGCCCTGATTCGGGATTTGAAAGAAGAAATGTTGATTGCTTCACAGGCCTTAGAATTCGAAAAGGCGGCGAAATTGCGCGACAGTTTTGAAGCGGTAGAGCGCTACAGCGAGAATATGAAAATGGTGGCCGATAAAAAGGTGGACCGCGACCTGTTTGCTGTGTGGGTTGATGAGGAAATAGCTGAAGCCTGCGGCGTTTTGTTTAAAATTCGTGAAGGAAAACTCATCGGTAAATTTCACCGCTTCTTGAAAAATATTGAACATCTTGAAAAAGGGGAGATGCTGCAATCTTTCGTTGAAGATTACTATACAGGGCAATACTCTGAGGCCATTCCTGATGAAGTGTATGTGAGTGTCGATTTGCCGGATGATGAACCACTGGCGCAGTATTTATGGCAGCAAAGGGGAAAAATAGTGCCCATTCATCGTCCACAGCGGGGAGAGAAAGCACAGATGGTTCGCATGGCTATTGCGAACGCGAAATTGTGGCTGGGTCAGCGGAAGTTGGAAAAGGAGAAAGAAAGGCAGGAACGCATCCCGCATTCTGTGAAAGAGCTAAAAGAGCAGTTAAACTTGCAGCGGCTGCCGCGACGGATTGAATGTTTCGATAATTCAAACTTCCAAGGCACAGACCCGGTTGCTTCTATGGTGACTTTTGTAGATGCACGTCCCCGCAAAAGCGAGTATAAACGTTTTCATATCAAAACGGTGGAAGGGCCCGATGACTTTGCTTCCATGAAAGAGATTTTGAGCCGCCGGTATAAGCGAGTGATGAGGGAAAAACAGCAAATTCCCGATCTCATTGTGGTTGACGGCGGAAAAGGTCAGCTAAGCAGCGCGGTTGAAGCGTTGAAGGAAATCGGGTTTTACGGGGAATGTGAGATTATCGGGTTAGCCAAGCGGTTGGAAGAAGTATTTGTGCCAAATCGGGCAGATGCCATGATGATTCCTAAAAAATCATCAGCTCTGAAATTATTGCAGAAAGTGCGGGATGAAGCGCATCGTTTTGCCATCACTTTTCATCGTCAAAAGCGGGCGAAGCGAACGGTGAAATCGGAATTAACGCAGATTAAGGGAGTTGGGGAAAAGACCTCGCAAAAACTGCTGAATACGTTTGGCTCGGTTAAGGCGGTTCGGGAGACATCACTCGAAAAATTACAGGCGGAAATGGGTGATAAAATGGGAGAGCGGGTTTTTAAGTATTTTAAGGGGTGATTTCACGAAGACATGCCATGTTTTTAGAACCTGGCATGTTTATTGTTGCATACTTCATCTCACATTAATATGTGATTTTTATCTTTCGTTATAAAAGTTAATCTAAGCTTAGAAATTGGAACAAAAATGGGCGACAGCCGTAAGATGTCAGGGAGTCAACCATCGAACCGCAAAAACCGATAATTTTGTTCCATTAATAGAATGGAAAGCTTTTAGTTGCATTAAAGGCTAAAAATTCTTTTAATCAAGTATTGAGGATATTATGAAACTTGATCAATCAAAACATATCAGTTCAAAATACAAACAGCTGGATGATAAGGATCTGGTTCGTTTTTACCGCCAAAACGGTGACGAGCAGGCATTCAGTGAATTGATGAACCGTCACCAGACGAAAATCTATTCCTATATCTATAGTATGGTGGGAAGCGCCGGGATTGCGGATGATATTTTCCAGGAGACGTTCACCAAAGTAATTACAAAAATGGACGATACGTATAATGAACAGGGAAAATGGATTGCCTGGGTTATGCGAATTGCACATAATGCAACAATTGATTATTTAAGAAAACAAAAACGTTTTGTAGACGTTAGTTCCAACTACGACAAGGAATCAAACACTGATTTCTATGATCGTTTACCTGACGAAGATCTCGTTAGCGCGCAGGAGCAGCTTGAAAATGATGAAGCTAAAAGTAGTTTGATGAAGCACATTTCCGAGCTCCCTGAGGAACAGCGTCAAGTGGTAATGTTGCGCCATTATTATGAAATGCCGTTTAAAGAAATTGCTGAACTGACTGATGTTTCAATAAATACCGCACTTGGACGCATGCGGTATGCGTTAATCAATCTTCGAAAACTTTTTGACAAGGAAAAAGAAAAAGAAGAAAATAATTATGCGGAAAGAGGATAATGATTGCATACGATATCTGATGAAGGAAATGGACCCTTCTGAGGAATTGTTAATGGAACGGGCCATGATGAGTGATGAAAATCTGCTCATCGAAGTGGAAAGCATGAGGCAAACCTATTCGAAACTGGATGGATTGCCCCATGTTGAACCGCCTTCGCATATTCAGCAATCTGTTCTCAAACAAGCTTCCGAGCATGCCGCAAAAAAGCGTAAAACACATACGCCGTTTATTCCGGCATTTAAATATGCGGTAGCCGCTACGCTTGCTTTAACTATTACGGCCGGGGGAGCTTGGTTTTATCTTGGAGGCGAAGGTGAAGAAGTTAAGCCTTCGGCATCAGCAGAGACGCCTGTCCAATCTGTATCTACCCAGAATTCTGCTTTGTTGTTTGGCCAGAATATTCAAACGGCCTCGGCAAAAGCTCCAAAGGTAGAACCGTGGGTAGATCGAAACGATATTTTGCATTTCGAAGATCAGTTCAATAATCAACAGAATATTTCGGCCTACGAAAGCATTCTTGAACGCTCTACTCAAAAATTACAGCTCATCGAGCAGCCTATTTTCGATTTTCGTCCCGTAAAACCCATCCAGCTTACAGGTTCGGCAAAAAATTAAAGGTTGGCTTGTATACCTGAAGGCTCTATATTTCTCTTCTCGTATTGTTACCTGGCTGAAGCAAGTTCAGCATGAGGCAAAACTAACCTGTCATTCCTTCCGAAGGAATCCCTATGGGAGAATCACAATTTATTGGGTGAGGAATCTCAAATGAAATAAAGGAATATGTTACAATCAAAGAAAAAACGATATCAACGCTTGAGATCCCTCACATTCGTTCGGGATGACAAGTTGCTTTTTCGCAGGCTTCTATGATTACCCACACCGAAGCTATCGTTTTCCGGTCGGTTGATTACAGCGAATCCAGTAAAATTGTTACTGTTTTTAGCCGCAAGCATGGTAAAATTGCGGTGATAGCCAAGGGCGCGAAAAGGCCCAAAAGCAAATTTTCGGGACTCATTGAAACGGGTAACATTCTGGATGTTGTTTACTACTTCAAATCATCCCGCTCGGTTCAAATTCTTTCAAAAGCCGCTTATGCAGAGAAAACCATGAATCTGCGGACGGACTTTGAAAAAATGGCTACCATGACTTCGGCCATTGAACTCATCCGCCAGCTTTTGCATGAGAATGAAGTCAATAAGCCGCTCTTCGATTTTACCAAAAAAATGTTGCTTTGGCTAAATGAAGCCGAAATCCACCCGCCCCTTATTTTTCCTTACCTTCAAATTCGCCTGGCAAACCTGATGGGCATTAATTTACAGGCAGAAAATAACGAAGGCGAAAATTCAGCGAACTATTTGAACCTTGAATCAGGTTATATCAGCAGGGAAAGTGAATCAACACATTCCTATAAACTAACGCCTAACCAGTTTAACTTTATCAGCATAGCTCTGCATTCAAAAAGTTCTGCTTTATTTGATATTCCATTTGAAAAAGGTGAATTGAAAGCGCTTATTAAGCACCTTGATCTGTATTTAAAATATCACGTTGAAGGGCTTCGAGATCGTAGATCTGACGCTATCTTTGAACAAATTTTGCAAGGGTGAATGATGAAAAAACGTGATCGCTATCTGACCGGAACTTTGCTGATCCTCATTGGCATTTTAATAGGAACACTTTTTGCCTTCTACCAGCAAAGCATTTCGGTTAATGATTTTGCTGATGTGGAAGTCACCGAAATAAAGCACAGCGCGGAACCCATTTTCTCGAATGAAGAATTAGCAAAAATGGATTCCAAGTTCCTCTTTAAAAAAATAGCCGAGCGCGTAAAACCTACCGTTGTATACGTTGAAACAGTAGTTTCTGTTGATCGCAGTGATCTTCCGGATGATGAATTTCATCACCCCGACAGCTTTTGGGATTTTATTCCACGTCGCGCAAAAACCGTGGGATCGGGCGTCATCATCAGCAGTGATGGCTATATTTTAACGAATAATCATGTAATTGCCGGGGCTATTGATAATGAAATCAAAGTGGTTTTAAGCGATAAACGCACTTTTGAAGCACGCGTAGTGGGGAAAGATCCCACCACCGACTTAGCTGTCCTTAAAATTGACGCTCGACATTTACCCGCTATTACTTTTGGCAATTCAAACGAAGTAGATGTGGGGGAATGGGTCTTAGCAATCGGAAATCCCTTTCGGTTGCGATCTACGGTTACAGCAGGAATTGTGAGCGCCTTGAGCCGCGATGTGCAAATTATTGATGAACGAATGCGCATCGAAAGTTTTATTCAAACCGACGCTGCCATCAACAAAGGCAACAGCGGGGGCGCCTTGGTAAATACCAGCGGTGAACTGATTGGCATCAACACCGCTATTGCGTCGAAGACCGGCAGCTATCAGGGCTATGGATTTGCGGTGCCTTCAAACCTTTGTGCCAAGGTAGCGGCTGATCTCATTGAGTTCGGGGAAGTCCGCCGCGCGCTTTTGGGAGTTAGCATTGTAAGTGTGAACGCGTCGCTGGCAGAAGAACTGAATATGGATGAAATCAAAGGGGTGTTGATAGCCGCTGTTTCGCCCGGCAGCGCTGCCGATAAACACGGGCTACAGCAGTACGATGTTATTTTGAGCATCGATGGCGTTTCTGTTAATGAATCGAATGATTTACAGCGTAAAATCGCTATCCGGCGCCCCGGTGAAATCGTGGATTTAAAAATCTGGCGTGACGGTAAGGAATTTACCAAAAATGTGAGGCTGGGCAAGTTAGATTTGAATGATGAAGAGCTGGTTTTTGAAAACAGCGGGGACGACAGGGAAATAGAATTCGCTCCCTTTGACTTTGGATTTAGAGTGATGGCCGTACCCCGGTCCGCTAAATCTGATACCTTTGATCTTGTTATCAGCGGGATTAAAAACGGTTCTAAAGCGGCTCAAAAAGGATTAGAAGAGGGATTTGTGATTAAAAAAGTAGGGAGTAAAAAAGTTGAAGATCTTCAATCTTTAAAAGATCTTATAGCCCAAAATTTAGAAGCTCATCATTCGGTAACTATTGAGGTGGAAAAACCGGCAGGTGATACCGAATTGTATAAATTTGAACCATAATTATTTTTTGATGAATCGCACAATTTCTTCCGTTATTCTCATTTTCTCGCTGGCTGTTTTCGTCT
>DASSAY010000008.1:0-9397 GCA_035699185.1 Balneolaceae bacterium
TTATGACGCTTGGCGAAGGTTCGTCCCAGTGAGGCGATGCTCATAAATTGGACCAGGGCCAGGGTCAGTGCGGTGGGTAACAGCTCGCGCATATTATCAAAATTGATTTGAGGCAGTTCAAAGGGCGGCAGGCCGGTGGGAATATCACCCACTAACTGAACGCCTGCGGCACCGGCTTGTGTGAGCCAGGCCACTAAAATACCCAGGCCCAAAATGATGACCGATGCAGGAATATGTGATTTCATATATTTAATAGAAGAAAGCAGGATGATGGCCGCGCTGCCCCACAAAAAAGTTAAGGGGTGGATTTTATCAAACTGTCCCCAGACTTCTTCAATAATAATGATCACATACTGCGTGTTGGGCAGTTCGATGCCAAGCAGGTTGTTGAGCTGGGTAAAGGCGATGATAATGGGCGCTGCCAGGGTAAAGCCCGCGATAACTGGGCGAGAAAAGAAGTTTAGAACCGCGCCCAGCCTCATTGAGCCCATCAAGAGTTGCAGGCCGCCGGACATCATGGTAAGTAAAATAGTGAGGGTGATATATTCCGCGGAATTTGGTTCGGCCAAAAGGCTCACCCCTGCCGCTACGATCAGCATATCTACAGCCACCGGGCCAATGGATAGGTTTTTAGAAGTACCGAGTAGCGGGTAAATCAACAGAGGAATGACGCCGGCATATAAACCGTAAATAGGCGGCACGCCGGCGATGAGGGCGTAAGCCATGCCTTGGGGAATGAACATGATGCCCGTTGTGAGGCCCGCGTTCAAATCACCGCTGAATTTAGACAGCGAATAATTGGGCAGCCAGTCAGTAATTTTAAAGGTTAATTTAAGCCACTCAACCATAGTTGAAACTCCGAAAAAACGGGCAGATATTCGAGCTAAAAGGTTTTAAAGTGTTCATCCGATGCAACAAAAAATAGCAGTAAGTTGTGATTAATCTTTCTCTTCTCAAAAGGAAAATCGGTCACCCCGCGTTCGATTTATTCAACGAAAAAGGAAACGTGCTGCCCACCGAATATTAGAAATTCCTAATATTCGTAACAATTGGGGAGCGAGTCCCTCTTGTATAATGAAAAAGGTTTAGGATGTTCGTTCATAGCTTATTGATCATTTTACGTAAAGCTATTGGATTGAGCCAGCTAATACTTCATTAAAATCAATATAATTATGTATTTGTATCAGATACAACAACGCTTCGAGGAATTATTGGAGGACTATAAAAATGATTTACCGGAACCGAATGTTAATCAGCCCGAAGTGATACAGTATGCCATTGATTTTATTTATGAACATTTGTTTGATCAACAGCTGACGGTACAATGGATGAATGAGCACTGTAATACGTATGGAGACTATTATTTGTCTGTCTTTAAGTTCCATGTGGGCTGCACGCCCAAATATCTGTGGACGAAACATCGAATAGAAGCGGCTAAAATCTTGCTAAAAGATAAGGGGCTGGCCGAAGCTGCGATTGGTGATGTTGCTTTTAACCTGGGTTATGCTGCTCATGCAACCTTTTCGTTTGTTTTTAAAAAATATACAGGCTATGTACCCAAAAATTTTCGTGAAAAACATTTTTCTTTAGAAAAAAATAAAGCAAATAAGGCCTGAGGTTTTTATATATCTAATTGATGAATTAGGCTTACAGGTTGGTTATATTTGTCTGAAGGATACGATAAAAATTTTCGTTATTTTTATTGTAAAGAATAGAACTTTCTATAAACAGATCAAGCAATGAATTATAAGCACAAGTTTTTTTATCTCTGCAAAACTCCCTTAAGTGCCGAAGGCCCCGGCGATGTAGAAATTATAACCCGGGTTGAAAAAAGTGAAGACTTTCCGGCAGTTTTTAAGCAATATGAAGAATTACGGTCGCATGCTTTTAACGAAGATAAGCTTTACAGCGTTATCCGTGCCGATGATGTTTATGACCTGCTGCGTACAGGCACCGAAAAAGATGCCAAAGAACAAGCCTTTGAGGACGCTCAGCAGGAGATTATCACAAATTTACAACATCGCGTGATGCAGAAAAATGACACTGAAGCAAAAGCCATCCTAAAAGAAGTTCACGATATCGAAGAGTAGAAAAGTATTGCACACAAAGGCGCTGAGCCGCAGAATATACTTTCTTTGCGTCTTTGGGCTCTGAGCGAATTTTTTTTAGATAATCTATGGCTGCTAAAAAACGTCTTTTCTACATTGTCCACCAAGATAAAGACATCATAGTGGTGGATAAGCCCGCCGGCCTGCTTGCCGTCCCCATCCCCAAAAGCAGGGCAAAAAACCTATTGGGCTTAGTAGCTCGCTACCTTGGTAAACACGGCGTGCATGTAGAACCTGTTCACAGAATTGACCGCTATACCAGCGGATTAATGGTTTTTGCCAAGAACAAACGTGCTTATGATGATTTGTACAAAAAATTCCGAAATCATGAGCCGAAGCGAACATACCTGGCTATGGTGCGGGGCATTGTAGAGCAGGATGAAGGAACGCTCGAGCATCACCTGAAGCTCATCCGGGAGGGGTTTCGAAATGTGGTGGTAAATCCCGATGAAAAAGGCGCCACACCCGCCCGCCTTTCATTCAAAGTAAAAGAACGGTTTTTAGAGAACACACTGGTTGAAGTACACCTGGATACGGGGCTTAAAAACCAGATTCGTGTACAGTTCGAGCATATTGGCCATCAGCTGGTGGGCGATCAGCATTATGCCGCAGAAGAAGAGAGAGAACCGCTGATTAACCGGCAGGCTTTACATGCTTACCGCCTGACGTTTAAGCATCCAAGGACAAATAAAATGGTGAAGTATGAGGCTAAAATCCCTGCCGACATGCTTCGCCTTATCGAACGCTACCGCTGGAAGAAGGAGACCCATTCGTAACCGCAGGATTTCAGTAGCCAGACAATTTATTGAACAAGGAACCCCGAATGAAGAAGTGATTTCATCATTCGGCGTTTCCTTGTTCTGCATTCGATATTATTTAGGCCGATGCTTTTCGTTTTTCGTAAACCGGCGGTGCTTCACTATCTATAGTTTCTTTAGTGATAATGCACCGCTCAATATTTTTCATCGACGGCAGGGTGAACATAATATCCAGCATGGATGATTCCATGATAGAACGAAGTCCACGGGCGCCCGTTTTGCGTTTCAGCGCTTTTTCTACGATAAGTTCAAGCGCTTCTTCTTCAAAAACCAGCTCCACCCCTTCCATCTGGAACAACTTTTTGTACTGTTTGGTAAGCGCGTTTTTGGGTTTTACCAGGATTTCAATCATCGCATCTTTGGAAAGATGATGCAAGCCTGAAATAACCGGCAGCCGGCCGATAAGTTCGGGAATCAAACCAAAACGCTGCAAGTCGGGAGCTTCTACATTCGTGAAAATATCGGGATCTTCTTTATCGAAAGTGACCTGCTCTTTGGAATGAAAGCCCAGCGCACTTACCGATAACCGTCTTGAAATAATTTCTTCAAGCCCACTAAAAGCACCACCGCAAATAAACAGGATATTGGATGTATCAACCTGAATAAAACTTTGCTCGGGATGTTTTCGTCCGCCTTTAGGTGGAATATTGGCCACCGTGCCTTCTAAAATTTTAAGCAAGGCCTGCTGTACGCCTTCACCCGAAACATCGCGGGTAATGGACGGATTGTCGCTTTTACGGGCTACTTTGTCCACTTCATCAATATAAACGATGCCGCGTTTGGCCTGTTCTACGTCGTAATCGGCAGACTGTAACAGGCTGGAGAGAATACTCTCAACATCTTCGCCCACATAACCGGCTTCGGTGAGCACGGTAGCATCAGCGATGGTAAAAGGCACATCAATAATGTTTGCCAGGGTGCGTGCCAGCAGTGTTTTTCCGCAGCCTGTGGGACCCAGCAGTATAATATTGCTCTTTTCTACTTCCGTATCATCCAGGTCGCCCTGAAACTCAGAGCTTATGCGCTTGTAATGATTGTAAACTGCTACGGAAAGCGTCTTTTTTGCTCCTTCCTGGCCGATCACATACTCATCGAGCTTAGATTTGATCTCGGCCGGCTTGAGCAGCGGACGATAATTTTTTTCCCGCTTTTTTGACATCGAGGCCAAATCGCTCTTTACGATGCCCGAAGCATCAGCTACGCAATGGTCGCAGATATAAACATCGTTCGGCCCCGCGACCATGCTGTTAACTTCGTGGCTCGAACGCCCACAGAACGAGCAATGAATGGTATTTTCTTTGTTATTATCTTTATCGCTCATAGTCCTCCGTTTTATTTGGGTGAAATAGTCATTTCTTATTCTTGTTACGCTGCATGATGTTATCAACCAAACCGTAGTCTTTTGCTTCTTCGGCGCTCAGCCATTTGTTACGGTCGGAATCTTCCATCACCTGATCCTCATCTTTGCCGCTGTGTTTGGCAAGAATTCCGGTAAGTATATGTTTGATACGTAAAATCTCCTGCGCTTCAATCTCAATGTCGCTCGCTTGTCCGCGCACGCCTCCTAAGGGCTGGTGAATCATCACCCTTGCGTGAGGCAGCAGGTTTCGCTTGCCGCTTTCTCCGCCGGCCAGCAAAACAGCGCCCATCGAAGCGGCCATACCTACGCAAGTGGTAGCCACATCACACTTAACATACTGCATGGTATCGTAAATAGCGAGTCCCGAGGAAACTTCGCCGCCGGGACTGTTGATATACAAATTGATGTCTTTATCCGGATCTTCGGACTCTAAAAACAGCATTTGAGCTACGATAGAACTTGCTACCACATCATTCACCGCAGTTCCCAAAAAGATAATCCGGTCTTTTAGCAGGCGCGAGTAAATATCATAAGCCCGTTCCCCGCGTTCGGTCTTTTCAACTACCATGGGAACCAGATTATTATTCTGAATTTTTGAAACTTCGGAATTTTCGATGTTAGCCACTGAGTATAATTGCTTGTTCATAATTTGACCAATGGAATAATAAATTCAAAAATTTTGACAAATGCTATGCTTTCACCTTCTTGTCATGCTTTTTCTGATAGGTTTCTTTATCAACTTCATTAATATCAACCACATCTTTAAGCTTATCAAACACTTTTTCTTCGCGAATTGTATTTCTCAAGCCTTCCAGCTGCTGCGGGTTTTGAGCAAATAAATTACGCATCTGATCAAGCGTGATGCCGTACTGCGCCGCCTGGGCCGTTAAATGCTCGTCTATATCTTCGGGTTTTATCTCGATATCGTCAAATTTTTCTTGCAGTTTTTCATTGATAAAAAACCATTTGGCATCGCGCGCCGCACGATCCTGCATATTTTCTTTGTACTCTTCGACATCGAACTCACCCGGCAGTTCGCCGCCTGACTGCTGTTTTACGCGTTCCACATACTGGTTTAACACCTGGTTTTTGAACACTTCGGGAACATCGAATTCATGCTCCTCAACAAGCGCGTTGATAACATCGTTCTTGAAAAGATCACCGGCTGATTGATCAAAGTAGCTCTGAATGCGGCTTTTGACCAGGCTCTTATACTCATCTACGTTTTTTGCCTCCCCGTTGGATTGCTTTTTGGCAAATTCGTCGGTTAATTTGGCCGCGTGAAGCTTCTCTACCTTTTTGATGTCCAGTCGGAATGAATCTTTCTGATCATCTTCACCGACTTCCACCTCCACTTCATCGCCGGCTTTTTTACCTGTTAAATCATCTTTAAACTGCGCGAACTCCTCTTTTCGCAGGTTGATTACCTGTCCTTTATCCGTTCCGTCTTCCTCACCCTCTTCATTCAAATGAGTAGCATCAACGGTAACCCTGCTTTCATCAGTGATTTTTTCGTCCACTTCCTCCCAGTTGCCTTCCTGCTCAAGCTGGCGGTCAATTTCTTCCTGCACATCATCATCCGTTACATCATGCACCAGCTGATCGACTTTTATTTCATCGAGCCCGGCCAGTTCGAATTCGGGTTGAGCACCAATTTTAAAAGTGACTTCCAGTTCATCATTCTCCCAGCTAAGATCCAGCATCTCGCTTTCACCCACCGGTTCGTACTCCGGAATCACTTTATTCTCGTATACTTCCTGAACGTATTTGTTGATTTCTTCCTGCTCAATTTCATCACCAAAGCGCTTACGTACCAGATTCAAAGGCACTTTACCCGGGCGAAAACCCGGCATATTGATTTGCTTACGGTACTTTTTAAAAGCCTCTTCGAATTTCGGCTCCAAATCTTTACGTTGGGCTGAAATGATAATTTCCTTATCTACAGATGTTACATCTTTAGCAGTTATTTCCACTGAGTTACTCCAAAAAAGTATTTAGTTAGAATGGTAATGAATGATTCATTTTAGGAACCTTTGATCTTGAATCAAATTCCTGGTTTTCAAAGGTTCCTAATATCAAAAACTGTACGAGAGGGGGGACTCGAACCCCCACGCCTTAAAGGCACTAGATCCTAAATCTAGCGCGTCTACCAATTCCGCCACTCTCGCAGATACATAAAACCGGCTTCGCCTGATTTTAAGAGCCACGAAAACTACGGTTTTTTTGCCCTGTTTTCAATAATAATTACCACGGAAACACAAAAAACACGGAAGCCTTTACAAGATGACTAAAATGTATAATCAACCATAGTTTTTTTCGTGTTTTTTGTGCTTTAGTGGTGAAAAAATAATAGATTTTAGTATCAAAAATACCTAACTAAATTACCAGTTAATGTTTTATAATCTCCGCCTCGTCTATATCACCACCAAAGATAAGCAAGAAGCAAAAGCTATTGGGCGCAAACTTGTTAAAGAAAGGCTGGCTGCCTGCGTAAATATCATTGATGATATGGAATCGATTTACGAATGGAAGGGTGAACTGGTTGAAGACCAGGAGGCCATTCTCATCGCCAAAACGCCCTACCATAATGTGAAAAAGCTCACTAAGCGCGTTAAAGAATTGCACAGCTATGATATGCCTTCCATCCTTTCCATCCAGCTGGCCGTGCAGGAAGGCAACGAAGAATACCAACGCTGGCTGCTGAAGAATTCCCGGAAGCAAAAGATCGACTATGAAATTGATGATGCTTAGTTAGATCCAATAACACATAGTTCCCCTATCAAAAAATATGTCCGTACTTAAGACTGAGCAACAAAACTACACTCTTAAAGCCATTATCAATCGTCCCGATGCCCTGAATGCCGTTAATTTTGAGGTGATGGATGAACTCGAACAATTATTGGATGAGATCGAAGCCAATAATAAAATTCGCTGTTTTATTTTAACGGGTGAAGGTAATGAAGCTTTTATTTCCGGCGGTGATTTGCGTGAATTTCATACCATCAAAACGGCTGAAGAAGCCCGCCCAATGGCCAAACGAATGATGAGCATTCTCACCCGCATCGAAAAATTGCCCAGCTGGACCATCGCCGCGATTAACGGCCCCGCTTATGGCGGCGGGTGTGAAATGATGCTTGCCTTCGATTTTCGCATTGCATCTTCCAAAGCGACTTTTGGTTTCACTCAGGGCAAGTTTTACCTGCCTCCCGGCTGGGGTGGACTTACCCGGTTGGTGGAATGTGTGGGAAGATCAACCGCTCTGCGCTGGCTGGCCGAAGCCAAAATTGTAGACGCAAAAACCGCTCTCAATCATCAATTAATCAATCGTATTGCAACACCTGATGAGTTGAATGATGAAGCGTGGCAATGGGCACAACAAATCACCCAAAACGATCGCGGGTTCATCCGAAATTTAAAGCAGGGCGCCATGCGAATTACCCATGCGCGCTGGAAAGCCATCGAAGCCGAACTTGATTCTTTTGCTGAATTCTGGGAGAGCGATTTGCATCATCAGCGGGTGGAAAAGTTTTTGGAGAGGAAGGAAGAATAGTAATTTACCCGTCCACCTTCTTGCGAAGCAGTAATTTGGTTTCATAGAGGCGGTTCTCACGGAGCAGTTCTACACGCATGGAATCACCTTCTTCATACTCGCGAAGCAACGCCTGCGCGTGCATCTTACTTTGAACACGAGCATTCCCAATTTTAAGAATGATGTCTCCGGGCATAATTCCTGCTTCGAAGGCAGGGCCATCCCGGTTCACACTCGTTACCAATAAGCCCATCACAGCGGGTAAACTATATCTTGCCGCCATTTGGTAGGTCATCTCTTTGGTTTTAAAGCCCGGATCGTACGAAAGGTGCACTTCTCCCGATGATGCCAGTTGCCGAATAATTTTCTTCACCCTGTTGCTGGGAATCGCAAAACCCAGTCCCACAAAACCGTTGCCCGTTCCGCCGGTATAAATAAAGGTGTTTACGCCGATCACTTCACCCTGGCTGTTTACCAGCGGTCCGCCGGAATTCCCCTGGTTAATCGCCGCATCGGTTTGAATCATATCAATATAAACGCGCGGTTTATCGGGATTGGGACGAAAATCGCGGTTTACCGCACTAATCACCCCTACGGTTACCGAAGGCTTGGCCGCTTCAAATAAACCAAAAGGGTTTCCGACCGCCATCACCCATTCGCCCACCAACACACTATCAGAGTTGCCGAATTCCACGGTGGGGAACTCGCGATCGGCCTGAATTTTAAGCAAGGCTAAATCGGCCAGTTCATCGGCGCCAACAAGTGTAGCCTGGTATTGCGAACCATCCGGCAGGGACACTACAATCTCTTCGGCATTTTTACTGGCCACATGCTGATTGGTAACCACGTAACCGTCCTTACTGATGATAAATCCCGAGCCCATACTGCTGAACTCCCGCTCAATAGGAATAGAGAAAAAACGATTATAGAATTGATTATAAGCTCTTCGCCGGCCTTGCACTACTTCGGTAACGGTAATGCTTACCACCGCGGGACTCACTTCCTGAACGGCACGGGTGATGGCGGTCTCGCGGCTGCGGCTGATACTCTTGTTGGTATCGAGCTTTGCCACTGGATTTTTTAAAAAAGGACTTTTTTGCAGTGAATCAGCCGTAATTTGCGATAAGCTTGTCCCCGAAGCTTGCATTAACGATTGGGGATGAAGGGGAGCATCATTTTTATTCAAGCAGTTTGAGATTACTGCCAAAAAAAGAACCATTACCAGGGTATAGGCCGAACTCTTGAACATCAGCTAAAAATAAATTTATTATTTAGGTATTGAGCAGTTAAACAAAGTTCTTAACCACCCCTTACCCCTCCTTTAAAAGGAGGGGATTTTTCTCCCCTTTTTAAGGGGAGATGCAAGAGGGGTTCCCTTTAATTTTAAAACCCAATTTAATAATCAATCTCAATACGCTACTAATTACGACTTATCTATGCTTAAAAGATGCGTCGAACCGATATCAACCACGTCTTCGATTGCTTTTTTGAGCGGCCCCGGATGCCACGCCCCGGATGCTTTTTTATGGCCGCCCCCACCAATTTCGCGTGCCCACTCATTCACATTAACATCATCGCTTTT
>DASSAY010000009.1:0-4171 GCA_035699185.1 Balneolaceae bacterium
ACAGATCCGTTGCGCGTTCTAAAATGTCGAGATGCCCAAAGGTGATGGGGTCAAATGAGCCGGGATAGAGTGCGAGGGTTTTCATGGATGGTTATTTGTGATTGTAGTTCGGGTTTTATCCTACTGATCCTTATCTGCAAAAGGTTATTGCTGACCGATGACCGGTGACGGAAGACCGGAAAGTTCCTAACGGTCGTCAGTCATCCGTCCTCCGTCAATTAACAGGAACGGTTCGGGAGTGCAAGTCCCTCACAGTCTTTTGGACTACCAGCATTTGGGCTTAATCTCAAAACTTAATGCCTGCTTCTTCGGTGAAGATACTCACGTGGGTTCGTCCGTATTCTTTATAATAAGCAAAATGGGGATTATCTGAAAAATCATGGCGTTTATCGTGCTCGAGAATCAGCCAGCCGCTTTCGGCCAGCCAGCCGCCTTGGGTGATATTGGCAACCAATTCATTCATTAAAGGATAGTCGTAGGGCGGATCGGCAAAAATGATGTCGTAGGGAAGCGGCGCGGCGTCTAAAAAACGCTCGGCTTTGGCCGGTACGGTTTGAACGCGATCTTCAACTTCAAATTCCCGGGCTACTTTATCAATGTGATCGAGATTTCTGCGGTCCCTGTCTACAAACTGCACTTTTTCGGCGCCACGGGAGATGGCTTCAAGGCCCAGGTTGCCGGAACCGGCGAAAAGGTCAAGCACGCGCGTGTTTTGGATGTATTTTCGTGCATCGAGGATGGAAAACAGGCCTTCTTTGGTGCGGTCGGAGGTGGGACGAACATTCAATGTATTGGGAATGTTGATTTGTCGTCCTTTGAGTGTGCCGGTGATTATGCGCATGATTTTTAGGTTTGATTAACTTTCCAAATAATTAGCTATCACATAAAGTTGCACGAAATAGCCTGTCATCGCGAGGAAGCGTTTTCTGCGACCGAAGCGATCTCCTAACCTAAAGGCTGGCCTGTAAGCCAAGACAGGAGATTGCTTCGCTCCGCTCGCAATGGCAAGTTCTAAAGACGAAAAGGCCTCAACAATCTTGGTTTCAATCGCATTCCAAAGCGAGCATGATGGCGGGGAAGGCTTGCTCGAGGCTGAAGCCGTAGGTTTGCTCATCGGCTTTGATCCGGATTTTATCCAGCGTATCCATTTTGGTGATGGTTCCGGCTTCATCCCAGAAAGGCTGCAAGATTTCGATGAGGCGATACGCTTTCATTCCGTACACATAAATTTCTTCGTGCAGGCCTTCCATCCAGCTGAGTTCTTTGGTGTGCTGCAGCCACAGGTAAGGCAGGTCTTCCATATCATCAAAATTGATGTAGGCGGCGCCGCGTAGTTTTCCAAGAATGAAGGAAGTGACCGAAATGCAGTTGTTAAAGCAGCAGACGGTCATAAACGACCCACCGGGATTGGCATGCTGAATCCACCGGGCACCTATTTCGAAATCGCTGATAAGATCGGTGGTTGAGGTGCCGGATGCGAGGTTTTTCATTCCTTGCAGAGATGATTCATTACGCAGTAAAAGAAACTTGAAGTCCTGATTGCTGAGGTTATACCAGGTGGGATGAATATCTTTGCGGTTCACTCCGCTCATTAAAATGCTGATATGCTTTTCGCGCTCGTCGGCATCATCATAAGCGATTTTGGGGACGGTGGTCCAGCATTCGCGGGCGGGAAGGGAGAGCATGCGAAGATGCTGAATATCATACTCTTCTTTAAGGTGCTGAACCGTTTGGCTGATGCCCTGAAAACGCTGTCCTGTGGTGAACAGCGCTTCAGCTACATCAACATTAAAATCGAAAGATCCTATACGGGCAATTTTGTTGGGCGAACCCGCCTTATTAACAGCATAAAAGAGCTGATTGCCAAAAAAACAAAGCCCTAAATTAGGATGTTCTTGCGCCATTTACCATTATTCCCAACTTGCCGCGTTCAATTCAATCGTGTTACTCAAAGAGCCAATGTTATCTTCTGTTGCAGGATCTTTAAGCAGATAGATGGCCGGACGCAAGGTATCATTCAGCGCGTACTCGAATTTTGGATGCGGAGGACGCGGCGAGTAAATCAGAGAATCAATCGGGAAACCTTGTGCGATGGAATCGGGATTGAGGGCCTCGAGGGTATCGGTTTTTATAAACTGGACCAAGGTATCAAGTCCGCCCATAGACGGGGGAAATTCACCTGTTTGGCGTTCATATAAAATCAGTACATCACGAATCGTACTCATCCGTTTCCGGACCTTTTCGGTCATTTCCTGACGTTCAATGACTACCTGGTAAGGATCAACGATAGAATGATAAAGGATGTATCCCAGCACAACGATGATAACACCAAGGACAATACTTAATACTTTGTTACGCGTTTCAAGATTCATTTGGCGAAGTATAGTTAATGGATAATAAATTTAGACTGTGAAAATACATGGCGGCTTATTGATATGCAACCTTTAGTATAAAAAGCTTTACTAATTTAATTTTTGGGCTTAAGGTGATATACTTTTTCAATCAGATAGGATGATAAGCCCCGGCGCTGAAATTTGCCCCGTAATTCAGGTTTTTGCTTTTGGCGCAACAGGGCCAAATCAAACTGCTTTCCGTAAAGTCGACGAATCTCTTGTTCATCAACCGAAAAAGGAGGCCCTGTCATTTCATCCTGCTCGTATTCAAAAGTTTGAAGCATCATTTGTGTTTCGGGACCGCTGCATTGAAGTACTTTTTGTGCGTATTTTAACCGCATTTCTTCCGGCAAAGCAATAAGCGCGGCTTTATCGTAGATGGCATCGAAAGAAGGCATCCCGGCGACCGGCAGCTTTTGAAAATCACCCTGCCACAGTTCAATATTTTCTGACCGGAAAACAGAAAACCCATATTGATGTTGGGAGGTAAATGGATTGGAACTTCTTTCCATAAAGGCATGAAGCGCTTTTTCGGAGACATCAACCCCTGTTACATGAAAATATTTATCAATAAACCATTGCATATCAACAGACTTACCACAAAACGGAACTAAAATTCGGGCGCCTGCCTTTAGAGATAGGGAAGGCCAGAGATCGGGCAGTAAGGGATATACTTCATCCATATGCCACCCGGTTTTGTTTTTTCTCCACCGGCTTTGCCAATAACTGATTTCCATGATGAGAATGATTAAAATTAGATTTCGTATTATTTAATACTTAAATATTTCACCGAAATTATGTTTCATCAAAATGAAAATATTCGTCGGACAGTTTGAAGCTGAAAATTCTTATTTTCTACATGTCCTCCCGATGAACCCGCTTTTGGGGTGAAGAGGGATCTCAAATGCAATAAAGGGAAATGCCGGGATTAAGCCCAAAGTTATATCAAACGTTTGAGACCCCTCACATACGTTCGGGATGACACTGAAAAGAATATTAACCGCAAAAAGTGTCACGCAATAAGCAACACTATATGGATTACAATTTAATTTGGGAGCCTTTAATTAAAGTATTTTACGCCTTTTTCTTAGGGGGCTTGCTGGGCCTGGAGCGTGAAATTGCTGCAAAACCGGCGGGATTGCGTACACACATGCTGGTAGCGGGTTCATCGGCTTTGCTTATTGTTTTGGGTGATATTATGATTCGCCATTATGCAAATCTGCCCGTGTTTGAAGGTTCGATCAGGTCCGATCCCATTCGTATTATGGAAGCGATTATCACCGGCATCAGTTTCCTGGGGGCCGGAACCATCATTTTTAAAAGCCGCAATCAAAGCATCGAAGGACTCACAACGGCGGCTTCCATTCTGTTTGTGGCCGCGATTGGTATCACCGTGGCACTTCAGCAGTACTTGCTGGCCACTATTCTTACTGTGGTAGCTATCGTAATTTTGGTTGTACTGGGTTATATTGAGAAGCTCGTAAAGCGATTGCATCATCGTATTTATGGTGATAAACCCAATGATCAAACCAAATAGCCCGGCCGGTTGAACCGAAAAATACTGAATCTGGCGATTCCTAACATCATCAGTAATCTTACTGTGCCTTTAATCGGCATTGTAGATACCGCGCTCATCGGCCATCTCGAAAAAACCTACTACCTCGGAGCGATTGCGGTTGGCGGAATGATCTTCAACTTCATCTTCTGGGGATTCGGGTTCCTTCGCATGGGTACCACCGGCATTACCGCTCAGGCTTTCGGCAAAGAAAACCACACCG
>DASSAY010000010.1:0-4125 GCA_035699185.1 Balneolaceae bacterium
CCTGATAAAAATAACGGTATGAACTAAAGGCATATTCCAGATAAAAACCTATTCCCCATTTGGCAATTTCAAAAAGAATGGTATAAACCACCGCGCCCAGCAAAGCAACTCTTCGCTGCATCCGCTTTTCGCTGATATACCTGAAAATAATATAAAACAGAAACAGGGTGAACAGGGTGGGAATTAACAGGTTGAGGAAATTGTAGGCCCAGCTGAGCTGTACCACAACATCGGTATAGGGCAGCGAAAACTGGTCGAAAGAAATCAGCGAAAGCATTGAAATGGCCAGGCTGAAAAACAAAAATGCGCCGCCCACGAGTCCGAAACTGAAAAAATTGTAAACCATTTCCATCAGGGGGTGCCGGCGGTCTTTGATTTCAAAAACATTAAAAATTACGTGTTTTAATGAATGAAAAAGCCCCAGCGAAAAGAAAATTAAAACAACAATACCCACAATACCAAAAAGGCGTCGAGCGCCGATCAGCGGATCAAGCAGGGTTTTTATAGTAACCGATCCGCCAAAAATATCACCCGTGCGGGCTTCATAGGTAAAATTGGGAAAGAGCTCCCGTCCGTAGCGCAGAATTTCATTATAAGCGGCATCATACGAAAGCACATAACCGATGATGGAGATCATCAGCAAAATAAAAGGGATGGCACAGATAAAGAGATTGAATGTGATGGCGGAAGCGTTAAAAAAAACATCCTTCTTTTTCGCCAACGTTACGATCAGCCGCCAGAAATCCTTATACTTCTGCACAGTAATAATGATGAATTAATGTGGAATCAAAAGTTAATTCACTAATATAGATAATACTACCTTAAAGTAAAGCTGAAGGCAAAAAAATCGTTTTTGATTCGACTATCTTTATAATTATCAGTATGATAACAAGCTTCAACTTTTTTAGTTAAGTAAAAATTCCGTAAAAAATAGTAACATCAACAGAAACGAACCGACTAAAGTAACGCTTTTTGATGGCTGCCAAAACCAAAAAATTTACCCCGCTGATGCGCCAGTATCACGATATCAAAAAAGAGCACGAAGGCGCTGTGCTGTTCTTTCGGGTGGGTGATTTTTATGAAACCTTTGCCGACGATGCCAAGCTGGTGAGTCGCGAGCTGGGCATCACGCTCACCAAGCGAAATAACGGAGGCGACCAAACGCCGCTGGCCGGGTTCCCCTATCATGCGCTGGATACTTACCTGCCCAAATTGGTGAAAAAAGGCTATCGCGTGGCGGTTTGCGATCAGGTTGAAGACCCTGCGGAGGCTAAGAAAGCGGGACGCAAAATTGTAACCCGCGAAGTGACTGAAATCACTACGCCGGGAGTGACGATGTCGGACAAACTGCTCGAACACAAGCGAAATAACTATGCCGCGGCGGTTTGGTGGAATGGCGATGCAGCCGGGATGGCTTTTTCGGATGTTTCTACGGGTGAATTTGCTGTGAGTCAGGTTGCGAAAGGACAATTAAATGATCTCCTGCAATCGGTTCACCCCGCAGAATTACTATTGCCCCAAAAGCTGAAAAATAAAGTGCCCGAGAAGTTGCTGGATTACAACCTCACGTTTATCGAAGATTGGGTGTATGAAGGAAATTACGGCTACGATTTGCTGACCGATCATTTCGAAACACATTCGCTGAAAGGTTTCGGAGTTGAAGGCTTAAAAACCGGACACGTAGCCGCCGGCGCGCTGATGCACTACATCCAGGAAACGCAAAAGGCTTCACTTGGGCATATCAAACGGTTATATGCTTTTGAAAACCATGAATATATGTCGCTGGATGGGGCTACCAAACGCAACCTGGAGCTCATCACCAGCATGCAGGAAGGCGGCAGCGAGGGCACGCTGATTTCGATTTTGGATGACACTTGCACAGCCATGGGCGGGAGATTATTGCGCAAATGGGTGATGCGTCCGCTGAAACGGATGAAACCTATTCAAGTGCGGCTAAATGCTGTGGAATCGCTGAATGTGAATCACGAAGTTCGTGAAAACCTGCGCGAAGAATTGGGACAGGTCGGCGACTTGGAGCGCCTCATTTCGCGCATCTGCGTGGGACGTGCCAACGCCCGTGACGTGATGAAACTCAAGCTGTCACTCGCGCAAGTGCCGCGCATCAAAATGCAATTCAGTCAGCTTGACGAACCTCTGTTGAAGGATATTCTGGATCGTTTGAAGCTTTTAGTTGAAGTGCAGGATCGAATTGAAAAAGCGATTGCTGAAGATCCTCCTGCAAGCGTCCGTGACGGCGGCATTTTCAACGATGGATTTAATGATGAACTGGATGAACTGCGCGATATTGCTCGAAACGGCAAAAATTATATTGCCGATATCAAAGAAGAATTGGCTACCCAAAGCGGCATCAGTTCACTCAAAATCGGTTATAACAAAGTGTTTGGTTACTACATCGAGGTGACCAACACTCATAAAGAGAAAGTGCCCGAACATTTTATCCGCAAGCAGACTTTGGTCAATTCCGAGCGATATATCACCCCGGAACTCAAGGAAATAGAGGAGAAAATCCTTTCTGCCGAAGAGCGCAGCAAAACGCTGGAGTACGAACTTTTTGAAGAATTGCGTTTGTATGTGGCAGAATTTGCCGAAGATGTACAGCAAGTGGCGCAGGCATTAGCTGAGCTCGATTGTCTGCAAAGTTTTGCGGAGATCGCTTTCCGCAATAATTACTGCAAGCCGTCCATTGCCGATGATCAAAAAATCGATATTAAAAAAGGGCGTCATCCGGTAGTGGAAAAAACGCTTCCACCCGGTGATCCTTTCATCCCGAATGATATTCACTTGGAAAATGAGGAGGAGCAGATTCTCATTATTACCGGACCCAATATGGCCGGAAAAAGTATCATTCTGCGTCAAACCGGACTGATTGTGCTGCTGGCGCAAATAGGCTGTTTTGTGCCTGCCGAAGAAGCGCATATTGGGCTGGTGGATAAAATTTTCACACGTGTTGGGGCCTCCGATAACCTGGCGGCGGGAGAAAGCACGTTTCTGGTTGAGATGAATGAAGCGGCCAACATTCTCAATAATGCCACCCGAAATTCCCTCATTTTGCTCGATGAAGTGGGTCGCGGCACCAGCACTTTCGATGGACTTAGCATTGCCTGGTCGCTCGCCGAATACCTGCATAACCAGCCTTCAGTAGCGGCAAAAACGTTGTTTGCTACCCATTATCATGAGTTGAACGAGCTTGAAAATATGTACGAGCACATCGTCAATTACAACGTGCAGGTGAAAGAGCATGACGGAAAAGTGATTTTTCTGCGTAAGCTGATTCGCGGTGGAGCCGATCACAGCTATGGCATTCAGGTGGCGAATATGGCGGGTTTGCCTTCTATCGTGATCCAACGCGCAAAGGAAATTCTTGGAAACCTCGAAAGCCACAGCCTGGACATTACCGACAGCAACGGCACCCTTGAAGATGGTGCCTGGAAAAAGAAAGCGGCGGCCCAAAAAGCATCTAAAGAACTGGACAGGCAGGAGCAGATCGACCAGATGTCGCTCTTTCAAACCCAGCTTGATCCCAATATTGAAATGCTGATGGATAAACTTAATGCCTGCGATCCGAATCGGATGACGCCCATCGAATCACTGATGCTGGTTTCGGAGCTGAAGAAGCTGGTGGATAGGAAATAGAACGCGGGTTAAGCGGATAGAGCAGATTTTCACAGATATTAAATATGGAATTAATGGAATTCGCTTTCAGCGGATAATTCAATTTTAAAAATGAAAAATTCTGCCAAATATATTGCCGACCGCATTCGGCTGATGATTGCTACCAAGCAGTTTCAGGTAGGGGAGGTTTTGCCGTCAACCCGCCAGCTGGGACAGCAGCTTGAATCGAGTTTTCATACTGTGCGCAAGGCCTACCATATTTTGGTTGATGAAGGGTTGATTCGCGGGGAGCGCGGCAAAGGGTTTATCGTAGAACGACAAAACACCAACCTTGATAAAGCCGACCGGCTTGAGGTGGGTGCGGAAAAAATAGGCAAACTGCTCGAAGAGCTCATTGGCTACGGACTGGATGAATCGGAAATTGATGAGCTTTTTCAGGAACGGTTAAGCTTTATGGAATGGCCCGATCGCATCGAAACCTGTGCCAGCATC
>DASSAY010000011.1:0-9039 GCA_035699185.1 Balneolaceae bacterium
CCAATAGCGGGGGATATAAGTGTAGCGCATCTGATCTACAACAATGCCCACGACCAACTTCGGGCTTTTATCAAAATTTACTTTGTTGGGTATGGTGGGAGATTGCTGAGCAAAAGCTGTGGTAGTTAAAAGAAAAGCAGCAACGGTAAAAATATACTTTAAAAACCTGTTCATAATATGGATTTTTGATTTACAATAAAGTTCGTTCACGAACAACCATTAAAATAGTTTCAAAGGTAAGCTTCTTAATCATTTTTGGCGAATGTTTTTATCAACGGCTGAGAAGTTTTAGCCACAGATTAGTACGGATAGAAGAACATCTCCTCTTGAAAAAGGTGATGCTGCCAACCTGTAAGCGTCCGTCGACCGGCGGACCTGACAGCGTTGGTGGCAAAAGACGCTGACAGGAACCAGAACATCACTGGTACGCTGACAGGTCATATTTCTTCCACTGCTCCTATATCATAAATAAAAGAAATACGTGTCATAATAATTATATATAGGATTGTAATATCTATTATTAACTGAATTTAGTATGTTTGTAAACTCGAAAAGAAATTAAAAAGTAGTTCAAGCATGGATAACAACAAGAATTCTTCAAACAGTACCCTAACCGATGAAAGTAAGTGCCCGTTTCATAATGGCGCTTCAAAGAAAAGTACCGGCAGCCCAAAAAACAGTGACTGGTGGCCAAACAAGCTGAACCTCAATATTCTTCGTCAGCATTCTTCGCTGTCTAATCCAATGGACGATGATTTTGATTATGCTGAAGAGTTTAACAAACTGGACCTGGATGCCGTGAAAGAAGATATCCAGGAACTGATGAAAGACTCTCAGGACTGGTGGCCGGCTGATTGGGGCAACTATGGCCCGTTCTTCATCCGAATGGCCTGGCATAGTGTGGGTACATATCGAGTGGCTGATGGCCGTGGCGGAGGCAGTACCGCCAATCAACGTTTTGCCCCGATTAACAGCTGGCCCGATAATGTGCTCCTCGATAAGGCACGCCGGTTACTTTGGCCTATTAAACAAAAATATGGTAAGAAAATTTCATGGGGTGATCTGTTGGTTCTAAGCGGTAATGTTGCCCTGGAATCGATGGGCTTTGAGACCTTCGGTTTTGCCGGCGGACGTGAAGACGTCTGGGAACCTGAGGAAGATATCTATTGGGGCGCTGAAAAAGAGTGGCTCGGATCTGAGCGCCATAACGATGATGATATACTTGAAAAGCCGCTGGCCGCCGACCATATGGGCCTGATCTATGTGAATCCGGAGGGCCCGCAGGGTGAACCCGATCCGAAAAAGGCCGCGCACTTCATCCGGCAGTCATTCGCGCGCATGGCGATGAATGACGAGGAAACGCTCGCGCTTATTGCCGGCGGACATACCTTCGGCAAAACTCACGGCGCCGCTCCCGAAGATCATAAAGGTCCCGCGCCCGAAGCAGCTTCCATCGAGGAGCAGGGCCTTGGCTGGAGTAGCAATTACGGCACCGGTAAAGGGGGCGATGCGGTAGGCAGTGGCCTGGAAGGCGCATGGACTAATAACCCCATTAAATGGGACAATGGATTTTTCGAGAACCTGTTCAACTACGAATGGGAGCTGGTCAAGGGTCCCGGCGACAAGTGGCAATGGGAGCCAAAGGACGGAACAGGTGACGGTACCGTTATTGATGCTCACGATCCGTCGAAGAAAAATCCACCAATGATGCTTACCACCGATCTCTCTCTGAAAGTGGATCCCATCTATGAGAAGATTTCCAGACGATTCTATGAGAATCCGGATGAATTTGCTGATGCCTTTGCCCGGGCATGGTTTAAGCTCACTCACCGCGATATGGGCCCGAAATCGCGCTACCTGGGGCCGGAAGTCCCCGAAGAAGACTTGCTTTGGCAAGATCCCATTCCTGAAGTGAACCATGAGCTGATTGACGAGCAGGACATCACCCAACTAAAAGAGGAGATACTCAACTCAGGGCTGACCGTACCTGAATTGATATCAACGGCATGGGCTTCCGCATCAAGCTTCCGCGGATCGGATAAACGGGGCGGTGCAAACGGTGGACGTGTACGCCTGGCCCCGCAGAAAAATTGGGAAGTCAACAATCCCGCACAGTTATCAAAAGTGCTGGAGACCCTTGAAGGTATCCGGGAAACGTTTAATGATGCGCAGTCGGACGATAAGCAGGTTTCGATAGCCGACCTCATCGTTCTTGGCGGATGTGCCGCTATCGAAAAGGCGGCTGAGAAAGCCGGCCATGAGGTGAATGTACCCTTCACACCGGGACGAACGGATGCTACCCAAGAACAAACTGATGTGGAATCATTTAAATGGCTTGAGCCGGAAGCGGACGCATTCCGCAACTACTTTAAGCCCAAGAACCCAACTACAGCAGAAGAAAAGCTGGTTGATAAAGCTCAGCTGCTGACCCTAACAGCTCCTGAAATGACGGTTCTTCTGGGCGGCATGCGAGTGCTGAATACTAACTATGATCAGTCGCAGCATGGTGTATTCACCGGGCGTCCTGAAACTCTGACGAACGACTTCTTTGTGAACCTGCTTGATTCAGGTAATATCTGGAAGGCTGTTTCGGATGATCAGGAGCTGTTTGAAGTTCGCGACCGTAAGACGGGTGATGTGAAGTGGACTGCTACCCGCGCCGACCTGATCTTTGGTTCAAACTCCGAGCTGCGTGCCATCGCTGAAGTCTATGCAAGTGAGGACGCTGAAGAAAAGTTCGTGAAGAACTTTATTGCCGCCTGGAATAAAGTGATGAACGCGGACCGTTTCGACCTGGATTGATTTGTTCCGTGCCGAGAACAAGGGGTAGAGCTACCTCTTGTCTCGGTACCCTTAAAGATGCAGGCCATCAGAAAGATGAACTACATCAATTCAACCGACCCCTTGGGATAAGCCCCATACTCATTCTCGCCGTTTTCACTGTCAGTAACCAAAAAAACAAGCAAAATAACCGGGCCAATGAGAGGGACCAAATTAATAAACCACCACCATCCCGAACGTCCGGTATCATGGAGCCTGCGTACAGTAACGGCAATGCTCGGAATCATAACGGCTAAGGAATAAATCAAATAAATAATAATAACTATGTTGATAGCAGCTTGTTCTCCTTCATTTGCGGACATTACTGTTATCACTCCAAAGGCGATGGCTATTAAAAGATTGATCAGAGTAAACATCCAGTACTCTTTCCTTCTTGCCCGGCCGCTGAACTCCACATAGTTTTTTAACACTTTAATATACCAATACATAGATACCTCTTGTTAACCAACGTTTTATTTAATAAAAGATCAGTTTCGTAAAAAAATATTAAAAGTCCAAAGGTAACTTGCGGTAAAAGAACAGCGTATTGAAAAAGTCAACAACCGGGACAAGGGGTTGCAACCCTTGCCTATAGCCCCTTGCCGGTCGCACCTTGCTCGCCCCAGCAACAAAGGATAAAGAACTTTTATAATTTATGAGATGACGCCCGACTACGACTAAAAATTAATCTCTGCTTTGGCAAGTTTAATGAAGAAGAAAACGAATTATTTTCTCGTCTAAGTGGTTAAGCATAAATTAAAAAAAAACATCACTATTACCGGCGTCACATGAGAGAGGGCGTCATTATGAGACTCACCTTCATTTTAATTGTTTTAATTTTCCAGCAGCCGTTAACAACAGGAGCACAGGAAATTAAAATAACCCTTCTGGGAACGGGCTCTCCTAAACCTTCCATCGAGCAGTTTGGTCCGGCTACGCTCATACAGGCCGGAGGCCAAAACTTTTTGTTTGACTTGGACGGTGGACAAGCCAGCGCCTATGGCAATTTAAGATACCACCGGGGAAAACTGATGAGCTATTCTTACCCATCTTCACTCCGGTCTTCTTTACAAAATACTGAAGACATGAAATCGCTTCATATATAACAAAATAAAACTCCTTAACCACTAAATATCTCACAAAAATGAAAAACTCAACAAAAAATCCATTCGGCAGAGCTACTCGTCTGGTAGCCTGGGCAGCCTTCTTATTCATATTTATCAGCTGCGGAGAGGAAGACAATCCCGTCTCTCCAACACCATCACTGAACATCACCACCTTAGCTTCAGGCTTTCATGGCCTTATGGGAATTGAATCAGATGATCAGGGCAATATATGGGTATCCGAAGCGGGTACCGACACTGCCGATGCAAATGGAGATACCCACAACAATACCGGCAAAATACTGCTGATAACTCCCGATGGAGAGAAGCATGATGCTATCATCAACCTTGCTTCTTATGCCAATATAAATTCCGGCGAATTACAGGGAGCGGTACACATCTTACTGGATGATGAAACCCTCTATATACTCTCCGGAGATTATTTATACCTGGCAGATGTATCTAATTTTAACCCGGGTGATGCACCTATTGACGCCAATACCCTCCCAAAAGAAGATATTTTTTCGGTTATCTCTCAAATACCCTCGGAAAACAACCCGGATCAGGACTCGCATCCGTATAATCTTACCCTGGGACCTGATGGAGATTTGTACATTACAGATGCGGGAGCTAATGCCATCATACGCCGTGAAGGCGTGAATGATTATTCCGTTCTTGCGGAGATTCCCCCCATTCCAAACCCTGCGTTCCCCGATTTAGGAGGACCAACGGTTCAGTCTGTACCTACTTCTATTAGCTATGACGGAAATAATTTCTTAGTGACCAGCCTGACCGGGTTTCCATTCCCTCAGGAGCAGGCTGCTATTTATAGTGTTTCTATGTCGGGAGATGTTTCTGTTTACCAAACAGGATTTACCATGCTTGTAGATCAGGAAACAGGCAGTCGAACCAAGCATATTGTTGTTAAACACGCCGCTTCCTTTAATCCGGCCTCTGGTTTTGAGCCCAATTCCGGATCACTCATTTGGGTAGACGGAACAACCCCGGATACACTTGCAGATGGCTTGAACCTTCCCGTAGGAATTGAGCAAGTGAATGACCATACCTGGTATGTCACCTCATTGGGAGATGGTGCTGTTTTGAAAGTGACCTACGAGTAATGGGCTCCGTTAGTTAAATATTTTCATTTTTAACCTTAAAAATCACTGTCATGTCAAGCAAAACAACGGGTGAAACCAATCCAGTCTCAAGAAGAAAAGCTCTCCAACAAATGGCAGCTTCAATTAATTAAGAATTATATGAAAAACATAGGCATAGCTCATTCTTTGTTTCAATGGCCAGTAATAATTATTGTGCTAATGCTACCGATTCGCGCCATTTCACAGACGGAAGACAAAACCGAAATCCGAAAAACAGCTATGGAGCAAGCCGTTGCATGGAACCACCACGATGCCTCAGCCTATGCAGCATTATTTACGGAGAATTGCGATGTGGTAAATGTGCCCGGATGGCGGTGGAAAGGCCGGCAAGAGTTGGAAAAGAATCTGACAGCAGCCTTTAGTTCGGCTTTTAGGAATAGCAGGCTTACCATTACGAATATAGATATAAGGTTTTTATCGCCTGATATTGCTGTCGCCCATGCACGATGGACAATGACAGGCGCAAAGATGCCGCCGGGAATTCCAAAGCCCGAAAAGGGTATTCAAACGCTGATTTTTGTTAAGAAAAATGACTCATGGTTGATCACAGCGTTTCAAAATACTTTAAGCCTTCGGGAGAGAACATTTCCGGTGGTGGGCATACCAAAACGAAAAAAGTAGAAGATTGAAAAAAGAAGCGTCTTTTGGTGATTTGAATATTTAAGCTAAAGAAGCAAGATCTTAGTGCCTTGAGTGCTTCCGTGGCAAACCCTAAATCTTCAAAAATCGGGCATTAACAGCTACCACTACTGTACTTGCCGACATCAAAACCGCTCCCACAGCGGGACTTAACACGATCCCTGCCCATGCAAAAACTCCGGCCGCGAGCGGGATGGCAACAATATTATAACCACTGGCCCACCAGAGATTTTGGATCATCTTCCGGTAGGTGGCCTCCGCCAGTTTTAGGATGTTCACCACATCCAGCGGATTATTTTTAACCAGAATCAGATCAGCCGTTTCTACCGCTACATCCGATCCGGCTCCGATCGCAATGCCTACATCTGCCTGCGCCAACGCAGGAGCGTCGTTCACCCCGTCCCCGACCATGGCTACCGTAAGTCCGCGGCCCTGCACTTCTTTTACCTTCTCCGATTTTTTACCCGGCAATACGTCCGCGAAAAAGTCTTCCAGCCCCAACTTTCCCGCCACATATTCGGCCACGTGTTTATTATCACCCGTCAACATCATGGTTTGAATGCCCATCTCCTTCAGCCTTCGGATGGCTTCATACGATTCTTCCCGGATCTGATCACCCAGCGCTATGGCTCCTTCGAGTGATTCATCAACCAGTACATAAATCACTGTTTTGCCTTCGGATGCCAATTCATCTATCTCATCCTGATCGGGTACGGTAATATTCTTTTCTTCAAGATAACCCGGCCCCACTACCGCAAGGCTCTTACCCTCTACTTTTCCGGCCACTCCTTTGCCGGGGATAGAGTTGAAATCGCTAACTTCATAGGTTTCTTCAACGGCAGATAAAATTCCCAGGCCAATGGAATGCTCCGACCGCGTTTCTACCGAAGCCGCCAGTTTCAGCAGTTCATCTTTTGAATAGTTTTGGATGAAAAGCTTCACATCGGTAACGCCAAATTCACCTTTGGTGAGGGTTCCGGTTTTATCAAAAATGATGGCTTCGATATTCCGGGCCTGCTCAAAAACGTTGCGGTCACGGATGAGAAATCCACTGCTCGCCGCCCTTGAAGTTGAGACTGCTACCACCAACGGAATCGCAAGTCCCAACGCATGGGGACAGGTTATCACCATCACCGTAACCGTTCGTTCAATGGCAAAAACAAAATCCTGAGATGACCAGAATGTCCAGCCAAAAAGGGTGAGTACTCCGGCAACAATAGCGGCAAGCGTAAGCCAGGCCGCTGCGCGGTTAGCGATATTCTGCGTCTTGGATTTGCTCTGCTGCGCATCTTCCACCAAGGCAATCACCTGCGACAAGAATGATTCATCTCCCGTTTTCGTAACTTTAACCGTTATCGATCCCTCTTCATTGATAGCACCGCCAATCACCTCATCACCCGCCTCTTTCGAAACCGGCTTGGATTCACCCGTCAGCAGTGATTCGTTTACCCGGGTTGATCCCTCGATAACTTCCCCGTCGGCGGGAATTTTTTCTCCCGGTTTGATGATCAGCCGATCCCCGTCTTGCAGTTCGCTTATTTTTACATCTTCCGTATTGCCGTCTTCTTTCAGGCGATGCGCTGTATCGGGCATCAGTTTTGCCAGCTCTTCGAGGGCGCGGGAAGCACTCATCACCGACCGCATTTCAATCCAGTGTCCCACCAACATAATGAGCACCAGCGTAGCGAGCTCCCAGTAAAACAGTTTCCCTTCTACTCCAAACACAACCAAAGTGCTATAGACATAAGCCACCGAGATAGCCAAGCCGATCAGCACCATCATACCCGGTTCCCATTCCCTGAGTTCGCTGTAGGCTCCCTTCAAAAAAGGCCATCCGCCGTAGAAAAATACAAAGCTGGAGAAGACAAACAGTACCCAGATATCACCCCGAAAGGCCAACGCATCACCCAAGCCAAGAAACATCTGGATCATTGGTGATAGCATCAGAACAATGATGGTAGGAATGATGGAAACGAAAAAGCGCTTCTTAAAATCATTCAGCATGTGGGTATGATGGCCGTGCTCTTCATGCCCCTGCTCTTCGGTTTCCATTTTTTCGTAATCTATGTCTTCGTGTTCGTGATGTTGGTGATCGTGCCCCGAATGTGTGTGATTATGATTCATTTTTGGCCTCTTATTTAAATGTATTATATGTGAACTATACTATTTACAAATCCCCAACCTATTATTCTTACTTTTTGGTTTTGTCATTCCGATGAATTCAGTGTTTTTTCTGAATGAAGAGGAATCTCAAATGCTTTAATGGCACCTGCCCTTCATTAAGACTAAAAATCATATCAACGTTTGAGATCCCTCACCCCAAAAAACGGGGATACGGGATGACACAATACTAGATTTCATGCACCAATATCCTTTTTCCTCAACCTCCTCGAATTTGTAACAACATTTACCGAACTAAACGCCATCGCGGCTTCGGCCAACAACGGGTGCAATAAGCCAAATATGGCCAGCGGTATCATCACTACGTTGTAGAAGAAAGCCCAGAATAAGTTCTGTTTGATCTTCTTGAACGTAGCGCGACTCAGCTTCACCGCTTTCACCACCGCACTTAAGTCACCCTGTACCAGCACAATATCGCCCGATTCTATCGCCACATCGGTGCCTGTACCTATAGCGATGCCTACCTGGGCCTGCATCAATGCCGGAGCATCGTTGATGCCGTCGCCTACCATCGCGACAACCTTTCCCTGATGTTGTAAGCGTTTTACTTCCGCTGATTTTTGATCAGGCAGCACACCCGCAATTACTTGGTCGATGCCCACTTCCGCCGCCACGGCTTTGGCGGTTCGCTCATTATCACCGGTTATCATGATTGGCGTTAAACCAAATTCTTTAAGCTTGGTTATGGCTTTTGGGCTGTCCACTTTGATGGGATCAGCTACTGCAATAATTCCACTCAATTCTCCGTCAACTGCAATCAGCATAGCCGTCTTTGCCTGTATTTCGAGTCGACTTAGTTGCTCTTCAACTGATTCATCAATAGATATTCTGGATTTTTGAAGGAGCCTTCGGTTCCCGATTAGAATTTCTGCCTTTTCACTTTTGCCTTCTGCCGTCTCACGTCTCACATCTGCCGTGATGCCTTTCCCAGTAACGGCCTCAAAACTATCTGTCTCAAAGAGTGATAAACTAAGCTCTTTAGCATGATCAACCATCGCCCTGCCAAGCGGATGCTCAGAACCGCTCTCGGCTGAAGCTGCTAACTGTATCAAATCTTCTTCAGAAGTTCCGTTCCATCCTATAATATCTGTCACCCCCGGCTTCCCTTCCGTGATGGTGCCGGTTTTATCCAGAAT
>DASSAY010000012.1:0-3494 GCA_035699185.1 Balneolaceae bacterium
CACCCGGTGGTTGGTTTTGTAACTGCTGTAGCAATGACGCGACCATACTCGCCAGATTGTTAATGCCGCCTAAAGAAGCTTGCAAGGCGAACAAGGAATTTCCCTTATCACGCTCTGCCAATAACTCAACCGATTGTTGAAGCTGTTCTTCAACTTCTATTCTCTTTTTATTGATTTGATTGGAAAAGGATGGAAGCTCTGATGAAAGCTGGAAAAGAGAGTCTGCCAGCAGGGAAAATTGCCGGGCAATATTTTGTTCTTGCCGGGCTTTCTCCACAAAAGCTTTGGAATGATAGGGCAAATTTTCGGTCTCTTTAGTGAGTTCTTCCTGGTGCTGTGATAAGTTAATCAGCGAATACAAAATATATTTGAGTCCCGCCGCATTAATTTGCCGCTGTTGCTGATTAAGCTGCTTTTTCGCACTCCGGATTTGCCGCGCTGCCTGCCGCATTTGTTGCTGAATATGTTGCTGCTGCCGCTGGGTCTTCGAATTTTCATTTTCTGCTTTACTTTGCTGTTTAAGCCTCTCAATATTTTTCTGCAAATCTTTATTGATTTGTTGCAGTCTTCGGCCGTTCTCTTTTTGTAATTTCTGTACTCTTTTCCTGGTGCCTTCCGGCGCATTTTCACTCAGTTTATTCAGCTGCTTTTGCACATCCTGCAAATCTTGCTGAATCATTTTTTGCCGTTCAAGCTCTTTTTTCCCTGTTGCTGATTTAGCCAGTTGTTGCTCACGATGAGCGAGTTTTTCCATCATTACAGCCATTTTTTCAAGATCGCTATTTAGCTTTAATGATCTGAATAGTTCCAGTGTGCGCTGTATTCGTTCCTTATACAGCTTTTCGTTAAACTCATAATTTTTAAGTGCTTGCCGCAACTGATCGGGATTCATTGTGCCCAACGATTCGCGAAGTTTTTCAAGAGCTTTTGCCAGCTCCGGATTATTGATCTCCTTCATTAATTGTTGCAGCTTTTTATACGCCTTTAGTGTCTGCGGAGACATCACCTTGTTTTCTTCTATTTTCTTGCGAATATCCCCGAATTCTTCACTCAATTTTTCAAGCTGTTCATCAATTTTTTGCTGTTGTTGCTGAATTTGCTCAAGGCTTTGCTTTTGCTGCCAGGTGGTTTCAGGACTTTGCCGGAGCTGCTGCTTAAAACGGTCGTACTTTTCCTGCATTTGAGTGAAGGATTCAGAAATATTTTCGAGCGATTCCGCCACATTTGTTTCCTGAGAATCAAGTTTGTCTAAATATTCAGTGATGGATGGGAACGTGATCGTCAATTTTTGGCTGCGTCCTGTTTTGGCCCCGTGGAACGCGTCATTGTCTTTAACTTCAATCCAAAAAGTAATTACATCGCGGGGCTTGGGATCAAGGCCGGGAATATTCCAGCTATAACTTTGCAGCTGATTCATCACCGGAGTGGGCAGTGAAATGCTTCCTTTTTCCGGTTCATCAACAAACGCTCGCCGGTGTTCATAGTGGAGTGATGCCTTCGTAAGCCCAAAATCATCGCCTGCCTGGTACTTTAGTTGCAGGTTTTCGGGCGTTTTCATTTCCAGGCTTCCTTCCGGTTCAACCAGTTTTACAAAAGGACGCCGGTCGTGAGCGGCCTCAACAATAAATTGAAAATCATTTTTATTAGACAGACCGGCGCGGTCTCGCATGGTGAACGAAACGGTATCGGCAGCATTGAAGGTCCAACTGTGGTCAAAAACGGTTGATGCGGTTGCTGCCAAAGAAAGGGCAGCAGAATCTGAAGCGGTGCGATGGAGTGAAAGAGCCGAAACGGGTTTATTCGTTACGGCATGTATTGCAACTTCTGAACCAGGGTAGGCGGTAATTTTCGAAAATGGATAAGCGTAGGAGGCCGTATCAAGGTGAGTGTAAGCGGGCGGAATAACCTGAATTTTTAGCTGTTCAAAACGGGGACGAAGCTGAACAGTGATTTTATAAGCATCACTCTTGAAACCATCCATTAAAAAATAATATTGGCCGTTGACGGTAGGTGAAATGGGTGAAAAAATAGCCTGTCCGTTTTCGATAGTTGCGGGATTGCGTTGCCGAAATTCATCTTCAATAGTTGTTTTAAAAGCCAGCGATATATTTTCGGGGACATCACCCTCAAAACTTATTTTTGGTGTAAATGATTGTCCCTGTTCGAGCGTCAGTGTGCCCGGTTCAACCGTAAAATGGTAGGGGTTTGGCGGGGCATAGTTTTCCCAAATATGAGCAAGCCGGTTCACTGCAGCAGGTTGAAAGAAAACAAAACCGGCCAGTAAAAGCATACCGATAAAACTTCCCGCCAGTCCATAACGATAGTGAGTGTTTATAGCGTGCTCTTCGCTGAAAGAATCAAGATTGCCAGCAACTTTTTTGGGTTGAAGACGCCCTATATTTTGACTGATGGCGGCTGTATACAAAGATGATTTTTGGACGCCGACGTCAAAGTGAAGGTCGAAGGCGTTGCTGAGCTCGGGGGTGCCGCTCTTTTTACTGAATTGATGATAGAACTCTTTAAAAGAGGGGAAAGTTAAGCGGGAATACGAATAAAAGGCAAGTCCGGTAGAAAAAATAAGCAACAGCAGAATGATGATGAACTTCGCCGCTACTGAAAAGTAGAACTGTGATTCTAAAATAATGGCAAGTGAGCAACCCACAAAAAGGGCAGCCAAAAAAACAGCAAAGAGAGCCGCCTTGTGCTTCCGAAGAAGCTTTTGAAAGCCCTCCTGTAGGATCGAGATGAACGTATTTAGCTCATCCTTGGCGCTGTTGTTCACACTTATTCACCCATCTTAATTGTTGGTTATTTGAATAATAGTGGTGGTAATTAAGGCGGCGGTAGAAATAATGGCTGAAAAAATACCCACGCGTTCTTGCGGCGTTAATTCCTCCGGTTCCGGTTCCCGGGGAATTACGATCGTAGCCCCTGGCTGAACGTTGGGATAATCTTTAAAGAACAGGAAATTTTTAACGCGATCTACTTTGCCGCTTGCATAAATAACATACGCGCGCCTTTTCTTGGCCAAATCGGTAAAACCACCCGCCGAGGTAATATAATCTTCAAAAGAGCGGTTTTCGTCGAACCGAATGGTGGTTGGATAAAATACAGCACCTTTAACGGTAACCGTTTGCAGTTGCTTGGGAATGAATAAAGAATCTCCTTTTTCTAAGAACAAATCATATTTAGAGCCGGGATTTTTTATAACCTGAGGCAAGTCAATGCCAATTTGAGCGCCATCTCGTTGTCCCTGCAACATTTCTTGCTGTTCTTCCTCAGTTAAGCCTTCGATATTGGCCAGATTTTGCTGCGATTCTTGTTCAACAAATTCGCGGTCACGGAAAAGGGTGGCGCCTTTTAGGTATGCCTCGGATGTAAGTCCGCCGGCCCGTTTTATTAAATCGGAAATCCGCTCATTCTTTGATGAAAGTGAATAAACACCGGGAAATTTTACCTCACCCACAATAGCAACTTCATGTTGCCTTTCATAA
>DASSAY010000013.1:0-2323 GCA_035699185.1 Balneolaceae bacterium
CCGGCATCATTTCATCAATCAGGGCAATGGGGCCGTGTTTCATCTCCGCGGCGGGATATCCCTCGGCATGAATGTAGGAAATCTCTTTTAGCTTGAGGGCTCCTTCCAGCGCTACCGGAAAATTATACGTCCTGCCGAGGTATAAGAAATTAGGAGCATAAGTAAACAATTTCGCCATCTCTTTGATAGCATCACTTTTTTCAAGAATCTGCTCTATTTTTTGAGGAATGCGGTGAAGCTCATCAATCAACCGGGCAGCATAATCGGCATCTAAGGTATTTCTTTTTTGCCCGAGTAAAATCGCCATCATCGTCAAAACCGAAACCTGTGTGGTAAAGGCTTTGGTTGAAGCTACCCCAATCTCGGGACCGGCATGAGTATAAACCCCGGCATCGGTATCTCGCGCGATGGTTGATCCCACCACGTTACAAACGCCCAGCGTAAGCGCGCCATGTTCTTTAGCCATATGAAGGGCCGCAAGCGTATCCGCTGTTTCCCCACTCTGAGAGGTAACCAGCATCACATCGTCTTCATCAATAAGTGCTTCACGATAGCGGAATTCTGATGCATATTCTACTTCTACCGGCAGTTTAGCCAAGTGTTCGAAAAGATATTCGCCTACCAGTCCTGCATGCCAGCTGGTACCGCAGGCGGCGATAATCAGCCGTTTAGCCTTGGAAAGGCGCTCGATCACATCCGCAATTCCACCCAGCTGCACCGTATGATTTTCGATATCCAGCCGCCCGCGGAGGCAATCAGAAATAGCTCGCGGCTGCTCAAAAATCTCCTTCAGCATAAAATGCGGATAGCCGCCCTTTTCGATTTCTTCAATGCTCAGCGCCAGCTCATGCACTTTTTTAGTGAGTGAAACGTCTTCAATCGTTTTCACGGTATAATCATCTTTGGTGACGATTGCCATTTCGCCGTCATCCAGGTACACCACTTTGTTGGTATGCTCAACGATGGGAGAAGCATCCGAGGCGATGAACATTTCTCCATCTCCAATGCCCAACAGCAAGGGTGAACCTTTTCGGGCCACGATAATACGGTCGGGTTCGTCGGTGTTTAAAATGGCGAGGCCATAAGTACCAACTACCTGTTTTAACGCCAGCTGAACAGCTTGCTCAAAAGTGATTTCCTCACCATTTCCGTTTTCATAAATTTCTTCGATCAGCTGCGCTATCACTTCCGTATCGGTGTCGGTATGAAAGGTGCGTCCCTTGTTTTGCAGTTCCTTTTTGAGTGAACTGTAATTTTCTATGATGCCATTATGAACCAGCGCAATTTTGCCGGACTCGCTGGCGTGCGGATGCGAGTTTACATCATTCGGGGCGCCGTGCGTAGCCCAGCGTGTATGGCCGATACCAACAAAACCTTCGGTAGGATTACCGTTGAGCATCGATTTAAGCTTCGCAACTTTCCCCTTTCCCTTTTTGATCTCTAACTTTCCATTCAGCAAAGCAATTCCTGCCGAATCGTAACCGCGATATTCAAGCCTCTCGAGCCCCTTAACAATAATATCGCTTGCTTGTTGCTCCCCAATATAACCTACAATTCCGCACATAAATGATTTATCTAATTTGAATGGTGATTTTTGTTATACTGTCTCTCAGTTGGTCGACTATCCAATTTATCATTCTAAGAAGTATTTTAAAACTGTAACTTTTTATTCTTTAATGATGCAATTGTTCTTTTTTGAAGATATTAAATATACGAATTTTCATCCTCTTACGCTTAGCCGTCCGGTTGATAATTTACGAACCGGCATCCTTACCATGGCCGAAAAATGGAAATATGCCCTGAAGGCTTCATCCGTAAATCGAATACTGCGTCCCGAATTCCACGGCCTTTTTGAAAGCGGCCGGGTTGAAGCCGATAAAAATTGCCTAAATTGCCTTTGGATCAATAGTCGCTACCTACCTAACGAACCGCTGGTTGATAAAATTACCGGCCTTTCTGAAGGCCAATGCCTGCAACACGAACGAACGGTCATCGCCGCAAAAGTTGATGCGAAACGTTCCAAACAGTGGCTGAATGAAGGATCAGCAGATTTTAACACCCTTTTTGTGCTCGAAACCGGCGGATTTCCCTCCATCACTCATCTATGGGATTTATTCCTGAAGAACGGCGAACAAATTGAACGAGATCTTGATTTGATGGAAACCACACATCGGGGTGAAGCACAAGTCTCAGATCATGCCGTGCTTGAAAAAGCAGAAAATATCTATATCCAAAACGGAGCTGTTATTGAAGCCGGTTGCGTGCTAAAGGCTGAGGCCGGGCCTATTTTTATAGGTGAAAATGCACGGGTGATGGCAGGATC
>DASSAY010000014.1:0-5301 GCA_035699185.1 Balneolaceae bacterium
CTTACCGGCTTCCTGCAATTCTTTGAATTTATTGGGATTCAGCGCTTCATCCAGCCGTAAAAAGCGGCTTAATCCACTCTCGTCTTGAAAAATGAGCTCCTGCATCATATAAATCAGCGATGAATGCGGATTATTTTCATAGATCGGCATATATCCCCAAATTACGGCCGATTCCAAATCATAAAACTGCTGAAATCCTTTGAACAGAGATTTTTTATACATCGAAGCATCCATCACCCGGTGAGCGCTTGATTGCATCCTCGAAGTGCCACTGCTTTTGAAAATGAGATCGGGTTTTTTACCGGGCTGAGTTGTGATTTCCGCATCTTGGAAAGCGCGAATGGGAAGTAATGGAAATCCACCCTTGTCATTCTGAACTTGTTTCAGGATCTCAGAGATACTATTTGTTCCCTTCAAAGCCTGGCAATACCGCCGATAAACCAAATTGTTCTCAAACTGATATTCGAATATCTTCTGTGCTTTCTCCTGAAAAGAAACCTCAGATGTAAATATTAACTCACTCCAGTTTTGCATAATTATTAGTTCATGGAACACGGATCAAACGAATTGCCGCAGAATAATTAAACCAGTGAAAATCGGCTCAATCCGCACCGTCAGCGGTCTATTCCAACCCCACCCGCTCAAAAATTCGTTCAACATTTCGGGTATGATGATTCAAATCAAAAGCTTCATCAATATCTTTATCCGTTAAATTGGATTGAATGGTCTTATCGGCTTCTACCAAATCCCGGAACATCTTCTTTTCTTCCCAGGCTTTCATCGCCAGCGGCTGCACGGTGTCGTAGGCTTTTTCGCGGCTCATCCCTTTGTCAATCAGCATATGTAAAACCCGCTGCGAGAATGTCAGGCCAAAAGTTTTATAGATATTTTGCTCCATATTATCCTCGTAAACCGTAAGCTTTTCGATGACGCCGGAAAAACGGTTCAGCATATAATCAAGCAAAATCGTGGCATCAGGCAGGATGATGCGTTCGGCTGATGAATGCGAAATATCACGCTCGTGCCAAAGAGGAATATTTTCATAAGCGGTAACCATATAACCGCGCAAAACTCGCGAACAACCGGAAATATTTTCAGAACTCACGGGATTGCGTTTATGGGGCATCGATGATGAGCCTTTCTGTCCCTTGCGGAAAAACTCTTCGGCTTCGCGGACCTCACTCCGCTGTAAATGACGAATTTCCACCGCCATTTTTTCCATGGTTGAACCGATCAACGCCAGGGTTGAGAGATAGGCCGCATGACGATCACGCTGTAGCGTTTGAGTAGAAATGGGCGCGGGACTTAGTCCCAATTCTTCACACACCGACTCTTCCACTTCGGGAGGAATGTTAGCGAAAGTACCAACCGAACCACTCATTTTTCCGAATTCCACATCATGAGCCGCTTTTTCGAATCGCTCTTGATTGCGCTTCATCTCGGCATACCAGAGCGCCAGCTTCAAACCGAAAGTAGTTGGCTCGGCATGGACGCCGTGAGTACGTCCCATCATCACCGTAAATTTGTGCTTTTTGGCCTTTTCAGCCAGCACATCAATGATTTGTTGCAAATCCTTTCGCAGAATTGCATTGGCCTGTTTTAAGCGATAGCCGTTAGCGGTATCAACGACATCCGTGGAGGTAAGGCCGTAATGCACCCATTTCTTTTCATCTCCGAGCGATTCTGAAACCGAACGCGTAAAAGCCACGACATCATGCCGGGTCTGTTTTTCGATCTCCTTGATACGCTCCACATCAAACGAAGCTTTTTCGTATAGCTTATCGACATCTTCTTTGGGGATTTTACCCAACTTGCTCCAGGCGCGGCAGGCGGCCAGTTCTACTTCAAGCCAAGCCTGAAACTGGTTCTCCAGCGACCAAATACCGGCCATTTCTTTACGCGAATATCGCTCAATCATTAGGATTTGCTATGGTTAGGATTTGCTCCAAAGATATTGAAAACAAACGTGAGATGTGAGACGTGAGAAGGATTTTCGTTTCACGTCTGCCATCTCACTTTTGCCTTCTGCCTTTTGCTAACGTGCAGGCACCTTAATCCATGTACCTTCTTCGATCGTTTCATCCAGTTTCACTTGATTGAGAATCGCGATCTCTTCAGCCGTAATTTTTAAGGGATAATTTTCAGGCAAGAAAGAATCTTCAGGCAGAAAATCTGAGAAAGGAGCGGTATGATCTGCTTTGAGAGTTTTCAAATGAACGGGTTGAATATCCAAAATGTCTTCATCATTTAATTCTGCAAAAGAATTGCTGATAGCGACAAACTGATTAGCATACTGGTCAAATTTTTCAGCCACACTATATGAAGTGAAGCGGTAAACCATATCCCCGTACTCAACGGCATAAATATAAAACTTATAGGGTACTCCCTGCTGGGTTCGCGCCGTGGCGATGGCTTCGTAGCCATTCAGCCCATTGCTTTGTTCATCGCCTTGCGCTTGCACGACAAACCCTTGCTGACTTACAAAAGCATCCACCGAAGCTCGCGGCGACCCTGCTTCAGGGTCAATCTGCATAATCGAAACAGCATCCTGACTTTCATTGATAACAGCTACCATGCTGGGTTGATTGATGACCTGCCAGTCCCGCGGAAATTGGAACTGAAATTCAAGCTCGGGGTGATAAAAGCGCCCGTCACGGGTGAAGCCCTGCCGGGGATTGATTCCGTAGGTAATCCCTTCTATTTCCTTCATATACTGATCAGTATCCTCGACCGTCTGCTCATAGCCCTTTTCCGCCCAGTTTTCCGCCAGTTTTGGAATTCGCTCCGCCCTCTCGCCGGGATCGGGGTGAGTCGATGCCCAGGTAGGAATACTCTGTCCCGATTTATTCGACATTCTCTCAAGTGCTTTGAAAAATCCGGCCCCGTCAGCCGCTTCATAATGCTGCATGGCCGCGTACTCAACGCCCAGCTTATCGGATTCACGCTCGTCCTCCCGGCTGTAGCTCAAAAATAGATATTGGGTAGCCAGGCTGCCTAAATTCAAAATAGCGCCCCCGGGAACGCCCAGCAGTTCTTCACCCGCGATAGCTCCGGCAATAAGTCCTAACTGCCCGATCTGCCGTTCAAGAGCGCTTTGTGAAGCGTGTCGTGCCGCTACATGGCCGATCTCATGTCCCAAAACTACAGCCAGCTGCGCTTCATTCTTGAGATGAGCCAGCAGACCTCGGGTTACATAAACGTATCCGCCGGGCAGGGCAAAAGCGTTGGTGATGGGGCTGTCAAGCACACGAAAATGGAATTCTGTTTGTTTGTATTTTTCTGGCGTATCCTCCCGCCTCATGTGGCTTACGGCAAGCACTTTGTGTGCCACGTCTTTCACATATTCAACCACATCTCCCTGATAAACCCCATATTGCTGCTGAATTTGTTGATCGGCTTTCTTCCCGATTTGTTTTTCCTGCTCCCAGCTATAAGCATAAGCCCGTTTGTCTCCGGTAACGGGGCTTCTTTGCACCACGCAAAAGCTTACCAAGAAAGCTGATAGTAAGATGAACATAAAATTTCGAGTGCGTTGTATTTTCATAACAGAAAAATTTGTTTGATATCATCCCGAACCGTGGTTCTCGTGTGAGGGGGTTAGGAATGACAAATCAAAAATTTTTTAACTATAAAGAACTCCTTCATTATTTATCCATTTAAAGGCATACTAATCAAAAGAAGTTCCCTTTAGGCTATTGCAGCTTTTTAACGGCTTGCTGCCAATGCTGATAGATCATTACCATCGCCAGCGTATCAAGCTCGCAATACCTGAACAGTGATTGTTGATAGCCCTTCAATTCATCCTCAGGCAGCTTTCGGCTGATGAGCTTTCCATAAGCCACCATCGCTTCCGTCCCGCGGCGAACGCTTCCCACTTCCTTTTCTACTAACAATTTATAAGGATTCCGAATACCATTTTCTCCCTCGGGCTGCCACCAGATCATACCATCAAAATTATGGCTTGAATACGGCTTGGAATATTTCTCCTTCAGAAATTCGCTGTGACTCATTACTGAGCGCAGTACATCTTTGATGCTGAGTGAATTTACCATCTCCCGGTTATAGTAAAAATGCTTCACCTGGCGACTTAAATCTGCCATAAAAGGGGCCCGGTGATGGGTTGAATCATTACGGCGAATAATTTGATCAATCCATTCGATCAATTCGTCCGCGTCGGACACACTTTCCCGTTCTTTCATGAGCTCGCGGCGGATCTTTTTCAACGCATGCCGCTCGAAATTGGAATATTGTACAATCGTACCCTCGGTGATTTGCGGCACCTTTTTTAACCGCCGGACCAGCTCATAATTCACATACCCGCTTTCAAAATCATCCATCCACTGATGGTGCGACCAGCTCCCGTCTTCGTGCAAAGTGTGGCACGAAAACTGAAATACCACAAGGTGATAAGGCGAACGACCACTTCGTACCGGGATGGCATAATTCCCCGCCTCAAAATCCAAAAAATGAAGGGGATATTGCCACCTTTCGAGCTCCTTCACCAGTCCCGGACGGATGATCTCTTCGGGCACTTCTTCATCCTTTGCTTTATGAATTTGCAGCGCCTGGCGCATCTTTTCGGTGATGCGTCCTTCGGCTTTCAGAATGTCATCAACCGAAAAAATATCCTCATGGGTGATGTCCTGCTGGTTATACACTCCCTGCTCGATCCAATCATTAGTTGCGGGACCGATGAGATCAAACACATGCTCGCCTGTTTGATGCGGCTGCCAACACGCCTCGAAGCCGCTTGGGCGATCTTCCTTCCTGCGATTTTCCCCAATCCTGAACTCACAGTGTTTGCATTTCAAACCAATTTCAGCCGGTATTTTTGCCTGACTGAAATAGGTCTGCCGGAGAAACGCTAAAGATTCTGAAAATGAAGATTTGGGAAGATACTTTTCTGCAAAATCGAGATTCTCCCAAATCATCGAAATGTATTGCCCGACATCCAACTTTGCCAGCAACTGCTGATTTTCTAAAGGAATTTTTGATGAGCCTTCATTCAGCAAACGGGGCAGATTATTAGAATGAGAAAGACTCTTTTTTTCGGGCATCACCAAAACCGGTACCGGTTTGAGCTCCGGAAAGTTTTGCTTTATAATGAATAACTGATAGGCAAAATTAAGCAGATAGTCCCGCCATTTGGGATACAATTCACCCTGTTTGTCAACTAATTTATGTTTTTGGGAGTCAAATGCTTTAGTTTGGATATGAAAAACAGTGAGCTCATCACCCTTCTTCTCTATAATGGGCAAGCGCGCCATCATCTGCCGGTGTTCAAAAACAGCATCAAAAAGC
>DASSAY010000015.1:0-2215 GCA_035699185.1 Balneolaceae bacterium
CTACAATTAAATGGCTTTGGTTCTGGGGGTATTCAATGGTCAGCAGCCAATCGGTTCCTTCCTGTTCCATCTTTTTGATGGTTCCGGCCGCATCCACATGCCCCTGCACTATATGCCCGTCCAGCAACTGATCAGCCCGCAGCGAGCGTTCCAGGTTCACCAAGTCGCCTTCAGCTAAATCACCGATATTCGTTTTTCGAAGCGTCTCTTCTACACTTTGAACGGTAAAACTTCCTGCATCTTGCGCCGTCACCGTATGGCATACCCCGTTGATGCTGATGCTTTCATCAACGGTCAATTTGCCTGCAAAATCGCAGTTAACCGTTATTTCCCGTCCGCCCTCAAGCGGGGCGATGGAGGAGATGGTACCAATTTCCTGAATGATGCCGGTAAACAAAGTGGAAAGATTTTTGATTTAAAATAAGCAATTTATCCTAAGTTTAGTAAATGCTTTCACGGGTAACAGTTTTACTAAACTTTTCAGCAAACGGAAACTTTTTAGAAAATAGTGAGTTTCATTACAGTAGGTTAAACATCAACCAATCAAAGGTGACTGACATGTCAGCTGAAGAGAGAAAAAATGATAAACGTGGAAGACAGGAAGCCAAAGGCCGTTCAAAGCAAGAAAGCAAGCGAACGGAAAAAGGCAAAGAAAAACGATAGGTAAGTCTTCCACCATGTAATAGGGTGCCAGGCGCTTTTTAAATGCCTGGCACTTTTTTTAAAGATACCCGCTAAACAGCAGATCATTGCCCACCTGATGCCATTGCACTTCTTTAAATTCAAGGATTTCTGACATATGGTCGATTCCCAGTCCCGCGATTGATTTTGTGCCGCCACCCAGTATTTTAGGAGCGATGAAACATTCAACTTTATCCACAAGGCCTTCGCGTAGCAGGGCGGTTGCCAGGTTTTGCCCCGCTTCAATCAAAATAGAAGTAACGGGGATTTTGGCGAGTTCTCGCATCGCTTGTTTTAAATCGGTATGGCCGTCTTTCTCATCAACCAGCAGGGTTTGCCCCCGAAAATAATCTGACTGTAACATACTCAGCATGGGATCGGCCTCATTGCGAAGTTTTTCCTCGTTATAAGTGAGTACAATCGTTTTTTCCTCGTACTGATCGGTAAACAAATTCAGCTCGCGCGGTAAATCAAAAGGGCCATCAATGACAATGCGTTTGGGCTGACGTCCTTCAACATGGCGAACGGTCAATCGCGGATTATCGAGTAAAGCGGTATTCCGGCCAATCATCACCGCATCATACCTGCTGCGCCATTCATGCACTAAGGTTCGCGATTTCGGGCCGCTAATCCATTCAGCGTTTCCATCCGGTGCGGCGATGTAGCCGTCCATCGTTTGGGCAATTTTGAGCGCAACAAACGGACGGTTAAAGGTGTGATAATGAATAAAAAATTCATTCAGCTGTTCGGCTTCTTTTTCCATCAGGCCGACATCCACCGTTTTGCCTTTCTCGCGCAGGTATTGAATCCCCTTTCCCGCAACTTTCTCCGTAGGATCTTCCATCGCCACCACTATCCGGCTGATGGGCAGCTCCGCTAATAGTTTACAACAAGGCGGGGTTTTTCCATGATGAGCACAGGGTTCGAGGGTTACGTAAACAGTGGCATCTTGTAGTAAATCGGGATTAGAAACCGAATCTACGGCGTTCTGCTCAGCGTGGGCTTGTCCGTAGCGCTCGTGAAAACCTTGTCCGATTTTTTTTCCATCAGCCGAAACAATCACACAACCTACTAACGGATTCGGTGAAACATAGCCGGCCCCTCGTTCCGCAATTTCAAGCGCCAGGCGCATCCATTTTTTATCGGCTTTGTTCACTGTAAATACTCGATTTAAAAACTTCTTAAAATAACCTTTTTTAACCGCAAAGTTCGCAAAGTTTATGCAAGGAGCGCAAAGAAAAAAATCCATCTCAGTGAAGCTCCGTGCTTTCTCTGGGCAACTCTGTGATTAATCACACTACGATAAATAAAAAAGGGCAAGAAGCATTCCCTCCTTGCCCTGAATATCATTTATATTCGAGGAATTAGCCGCGAAGAAGGGTTGAACGGTGATCTTCTATTTCGGCGGCTTTGCGAAGCTGTTCAATCCAGCTATTCATGAATATTGCTCCTTTTTCCCGCGCAAGCTGTTGACGAATTTGTTCTTTCCTTTCCTCGGTAAGGCTGTCAGGATTGGCTTTGTCAAGGCTGTTAA
>DASSAY010000016.1:0-2473 GCA_035699185.1 Balneolaceae bacterium
AGCTGTTGACGAATTTGCTCTTTTCTTTCCTCGGTAAGGCTGTCGGCATTGGCTTTATTAAGGCTGTTAACCTTCACTACAAAAACGGCGCTCACGCCTTTAACCGGACCGGATCGTTCGCCTTCATTCAGCCCAAAGATAGCCCCTACCACTCGGGGTTCACGTCCTGCGCCTTCGATGGTAAAAGAGTTCATGGCAAGATTCTCGACGGTTGAGATTTCTTTACCGGCCGCATCAGCCAAGGCTTCTAACGATTCATTCTGAGCAAGCAATTCACTTACATAATTTGCCACCTGTTGCTTACGTTTTTCGTTAGTTACGATGGTTTGAATTTGTTCTTTAACTTCTTCAAACGGACGTACACCCTTTGGTGTAATTTCTGAGACTTTGATCACCACAAACTGTCCCGGAAGTTCAATCGGCTCTGAAATTTGTCCTTCTTCGGCTGTTTCCAGGAAGTTGGTTATTTGACGACTTTGCCCGATACCGGAAATAAAGCTGTTTCCTTTGGTCGCAAAAGCTTCACTTACCTTCAGGTCACGGCGTTCTGCTTCATCCAGAAAGTTGCTTTCATTTGCAAAGAAACTGAAATCTCCTGCCACGCCTGCCTGGGCATCAATCGTAGCGATGGGATCGGCAACCACATCTTTGCTAAAGACTACAAATTTCACCTGATCCTCGGTTTCATCCAGCTTCTTGAGCAGATAATATCGTCCGTTTTCTTTGATCACCTCACTCACTTCCCCTTCTTCCAGATCAAGAACGGGCTTAAAAAGATCACGAACGCTGCTTTTATCCACCATTTCGGCACTGTAGGCTGTGGTAGACAGATAGCTGTTCAAGAAGAGCGAATCATTTTCGGCTGCGGCAAACTCAGAACGCAAATCTTTTACCAATTCCAGCGTCCGCGCCGTATCTGCGGCCGTCGGCGACTTATCAAAACTTACATACTTAAAGCGATAGGTTTCATTGCGCTTGTACTGCTCCTGGTGACTCTCGTAGTAATCCCGGAGGTCGGCTTCGGTAACGGTGATCTCACTTTCATCAACATTGGCATAGGGAAAACGGATATATGAGACATCAGCGAAGGTGTTATTTCGAATGAATTGCTGCTTCACTTCGTAATCGCTTATCTGAATGGCCGACCGCAGGTAGTTACCCATCTTCTGCTGGCGTCGTTTTTGCCGCATTTGCTGTTCAATGGCAATCCAAAGCTGGGTGTTTTCGGGGGCTTCGATAGCCGCGCGCAAGGCTACCCGGTTGATGGAACCGTCTTCGTTCGCGAACTGGCGGCGGATAAACGGATCAGGGTTAGGTCCGGTAATCATTTCCACCACTTCCTGATCGGTTACCGTAATGCCCAGCTCATCCATTTTTTGCTGCACCAGCTTGCCGGTAACGATATCATTCCACGCCCGCTGTTCATAAAAAGCCCGCATTTCGGGGGTGACCGAATTGCCGGTACGGCGGGAATATTGTTCAATATAAGAACTTACCCGGCTGTTGTATTCCTGCAGAGTGATGCCTTCACCATTTACAGCGCCCAGCTCGCCCGATCCACGCATGATGGCTCCGAAAAAGTTGGTATCAGCCAGCACCCACAGCAATCCGAATGAGATAATAAGTACCCACAATATTACGCCGGTACCTTTCCTCATTTTTTCCATTACACCCATTGTAAAACCTCGTATCTAACTTCTTAGTTGTTCTAAAATTACCCGTAAAATTTTTGATTATAAGCCTTCAAATATACAATATGCCATTGCTAAGAGCAATTGGCTGAATAGGAAAATTCATCAACACATCAAGCCCGAAAAGATTACAGGTTTACTACGTCTCGCGTTTGACGCCTCATGTCTGCATGCTTCTAAAACACCTCAATCAAATGCATGTGCTTAAGATATTTGCCGGGATTTTCATTGATGTTTTTAATTAATGCTGTCAATTCAGCCGAAAGGTTTTCGAAATTATTATAAAGGGTAGAATCGTTCACCAATTTGCCTAAAGTGCCCTGACCTTCATTGATTTTCGTCAATATTTGCGTGAGCTGAGTATTGGTTTTATTTAAATTACTGCTCAATATTGCTATTTCTTTGGATGCTTTATTTAAGTGCCGCAAGGTGGAATCAATCTGCGCTTCATTTGTTGAGGTAAGCGTATCAATATTCGCTAAAAAGCGTTGGGCATGGGTGATGCTTGATTGCAGCTCTTCGCTTTTGCTTTTAAACAACAGCGAGATTTGATCTGTGGTTTGTTGAAGATTGGTAAGCGTAGCCTCAATCTTTCCTTTTGCTTCTTTATCAAGCAAACTGTTGAGCTCGGCCAACAGTTTATTTAGCTGCTCAAACGATTCTGAAACATCTTCGCTGAGCTGTTCGCCCTCACGCTTCAGGGTTTCCATAATGCCGCCGCGGTAAACGCCTTTAATAATCCCGCCATATGCAATCGTTTCTGCGGCATCACCCCGCTCCAC
>DASSAY010000017.1:0-8388 GCA_035699185.1 Balneolaceae bacterium
AATTTCGTTGATGTTAAAGGCACAACTGGCCGCTCTCGCCAGCTTCGTTTTTAGGAGCCAAGATGACCATCCTACCTCTCAGATATCTGACTGGCGCAAACGTCTCGCTTGTGCCCCAAATTGTATTCGCGTTAAAGTGGCACGAGCGGGACGCTCGCGCCAAGCCTTTTAGTGCTTTCCGTGTTTTTGTGGTGATCACCCCATTGTAATTAACAGAAAAAAGAGCTATTTTTGCATGCCTGCCGACGAGTGAAAATCACTATGCCGGCTGTTTCAAACAGAAACAACCAAAGGAAAATATCTATATGAGCAGAAATTACTACGAGCTAACCTATATTATAAATCCCGTTTTAGAAGACGACCAGACGAAAGAAGTGGTCGAAAAGTTTACCCAATTTATCAGAGATAACGATGGAGAGATTGATGAAATTGATGAATGGGGTATCCGCAAGTTTGCCTATGAAATGGATAAGAAGAACAGCGGGTATTATGTGAATGCTTACTTCACCGCACCCGGAGAACTTATTGAAAAACTGGAGCGAACCCTTCGAATTGATGATAACATCATGCGTTACCTAACTTTAAAGTATGATGCGAAGATGTTACGTCATCGTGAATTACAGCGAAAAAATGAAGTTCCTCCTGTTTTTGTTGAAGAAGAGGAAGAAGGGGAAGAAGACGAAGATTAAGCATTTAAAAAACAAAATATTTTAGATTATGATTAAGAATCCATCACACCCGAAGAAAGGGCACATAAAAACCCGTGAATGCAAGTTCACCAAATCCGGGATTGAATATATTGATTACAAAGACACCGACTTGCTCGAGCACGTAATGAATGACCAGGGGAAAATACTTCCCCGGCGCGTTACCGGAACAAGCGCTAAATTTCAGCGCCAGTTATCGCGTGCGATCAAACGAGCGAGATTTCTCGGCTTGGTTCCTTATGTAGCAGAAAACCTTCGATAAACGATTTTTTATTTTTATGGCTAACAAATATATGCAGTTAATTTTACGAGAAGATGTTCCAAAACTCGGCGATGCCGGTGAACTTGTGGAAGTAAAATCAGGTTATGGCCGGAATTTCCTTATCCCCCAGGGTAAAGCCATGATGGCCACCGAGGGTGCTCTTAAACGAATTGAGCAGATGAGAGAAAAAGCGGAACATCGTGCCGAGCTCACTATTGAAGCAGCAAAAGAAATGGCCGAGCGACTTGAAACGACATCGGTAACCATTTCTGTTTCAGTAGGTGAAGATGAACGCATTCATGGTTCGGTTACCACCCAGGATGTGGCTGATGCTCTCGCTGAGCGTGATATCACCATTGATAAACGAAAGCTGGCATTAAACCAGGATATCAACACCTTGGGCGAATATACCGCTACTGCTAATTTAATCGGCGATATCAAACCCCAAATTAAGGTTTGGGTGGTTAAAGAATAAAGGCTTAGCCTTACTCTAAATTTTTTGATAATGAAATTATCAGCTAAAACTGTGATGGGGATCATCGTAATGATGTTATCCCCATTTTTTGTTCAGGCCCAGATGCTGGACCCTGTTACATTTACCGTAATCGAGAGTCCCGAAAGTGCCAAGGCGGGTGAGGTCTTTGAAGTCAAGGTAAAAGCTACGATTGATGGCAACTGGCATCTTTATTCCGTTGCTAATGATCCCGATGCAGGCCCATATCCCACCCAATTTTCTTCAGCAAATCCCGGTCTTGCCATCGCTGGAAAAATCACTGAGTCTGACCCTGTCATAGAATGGGATCCCAATTTTGATGCTGAATTAGGCTGGCATTCTAAGGAAGCGGCCTTTACTATCCCCTTAGCCTTTAAGAAAAGCGCGAAAGGCTCTGCGATGATTGATCTTGAAGTGCTGTATCAGGTTTGTAACGACAAAGCCTGCCTTCCGCCTAAGACAAAATCCATCACCCAGGCTTTGACCGTTAGCGGAGTGGCAGAGAATTTCTACCCCGGGTTTGAAAAATCGGAGAAATCAGGCGAGGAATCGGTTCAAACCGGAGAAAAACAATCGATTGTTGAAGCCCCGGTTCAAGGCGAAATCGAAACATCCTCGAGCGGTTATGGAAGCAGCGGCATATTCTCATTCCTCTGGATTGCCCTAACCGCGGGATTCGCGGCATTGCTCACGCCCTGCGTATTTCCTATGATTCCGCTTACCGTCTCCTATTTCACCAAACAGGGAGAAAGGGATAATGAAGCGGGGATTGGACAAGCCTTTATTTTTGGGATAGCTATCATTCTTACGTTTACCCTGTTGGGTGGCTTGCTGGCTTTTTTCATCGGGGCCGCCGGAGCCATTCAATTTGCGACTAACCCCTGGGTGAATTTGTTCATTGCTCTGGTCTTGATTGTATTTGCTGTTAGCTTATTAGGAGCTTTTGAATTGAGGCTTCCTCATCAGTTAACAAATTGGCTCAACCAAAAAAGCAACGAAAGCTCCGGAATGATAGGCATCCTGTTCATGGCGTTGACTATAAGTGCGGTTTCATTTTCTTGCACGGCGCCCTTTGTTGGCGGTGTTTTAGCGGCTACGGCAGGAGGGGAGTGGTTTTATCCCGTTATCGGCATGGCAGGTTTTGCTACAGCTTTTGCGAGTCCCTTTGTGTTGCTTGCCATATTTCCCGACTGGCTTGAATCTCTTCCTAAAAGCGGCTCGTGGATGAATATTGTAAAAGTTCTTTTAGGTTTTATCGAACTGGCCGCGGCCTTTAAGTTTTTATCGAATGCGGACCTGGTCTGGCAATGGAATTTAATTTCACGACCTTTTACAATTGCCGCATGGATCGCCATTTTCCTTCTGGCCGGCTTATACTTGCTGGGCGTTTTTAGCATCAACCATGAAAGAAAACCTCAAAAAATCGGTACCGGCCGCTTGCTGCTTTCCATCCCGTTCCTGCTATTTAGCTTTTACCTGATACCCGGGTTGATGGGAGCATCACTTGGAATCTGGGATGCATGGCTTCCTCCCAAACAGGCAACGGATGTGAGTGTAGTTCGTACGCTCGCACAGCAACGAAGTTTTAAAACTACTGCGGTTGATGCCGAAGTATGGTCGAGTAGCTTTGAAGAATCAATGGAAGCAGCCAAAGAAAAAAATAAACCTGTCTTTATCGACTTTACAGGCTATACTTGTACTAATTGTCGTGCCATGGAAGCGAACGTTTTTCCATTAGATCGAATTCAAAAACGATTTGCAAAAATGGAGCAAGTACGCTTATATACTGATGGTGGAATTGACGGTCCAGAAAACCAGAGATTTCAGCTAAAACTTACAGGTACTGTTGCCTTGCCTACCTATGCCATCGTAAATCCATGGAATGGTAAGGTACTCGAACAGCTTGTAGGATATACTAATGCTAATGAATTCCGCCAATTTTTAGATGTGGGCATTCAGGAATTCCATAAAATAAGTAATAGGTTTCAAACCGGGCTGAACTAAGGCGCATGCTTATCGGTTTTGTTAAAATTGTTTAAATAGTAAGAAGGGATAAAAAAGCATTTCTTTCTTTTGACATTTTAAATAAAATGATCTATAATTTGCATCTTTCTTAGCCAGTATAAACAGATAACTAATATAATTTAATTGGAGTAATCGTATGACATCGTCTATAGTTCTCTTTTTTCTACAAAGTGGAGCAGACCAGGGATTTTTTAATCAGTTGGTTTTAAGATTTAATGAAGGTGGTAGCTACATGTGGCCCATCCTTATTGTATTTATTTTGGGATTAGCCATATTCCTGGAAAGAATTATCACTTTGAACCTTGCCGATATTGATACCCGTAAGTTTGTTGTTGATGTTCAGGAAGCCCTTCAGGAAGGTGGTATACCTGCAGCACGCGAAATGTGCGCCGAAACACGCGGACCTGTAGCCTCCGTTTTCCAGGCAGGCTTGTTGCGAGCCGATGAAGGTATTGAAGCAGCCGAAAAGGCCATTTCCGCTTACGGCTCTATTGAAATGACCTTTCTCGAACGCGGCCTTGTTTGGTTGTCACTGTGTATTTCTATTGCACCAATGCTTGGATTCCTCGGTACGGTTGTAGGTATGATTCAGGCTTTTGATGCTATTGAACAAGCCGGTGATATTTCGCCGACTCTTGTTGCCGGTGGTATTAAAGTAGCTCTTTTAACAACGGCCTTTGGTCTTATTGCAGCTATTATCATGCAGTTGGGCTACAACTACTGTGTTTCTAAAATTGACCGTATCATTTCAGAAATGGAAGAAAGCTCCATTACCCTGATCGATTCAATGGTTATGCTCAAAGATGGCAAGCCCATTGTGAATCCTTCTGATACTGATGTGCAGTAATTTGTCTATCAATTTTTAACTTAGAGGAGTATTATGATTGTATCAATTGGTATATGGATATGCTTTGGGCTTATCGGCCTCGGCATTTTAGCCATGATTTTTTCCGGCATTCAAAGCGTAATGAAAGGAAAACAAGACGTAAAGAAGATCATAACTATGATTGTTCCTTTTATAGTGTATGGTATAACGTATGCGATAATAGGCGGATTAGCTGAAGCAGGTATTGCTACCATGTTTGTGATGTTAGCTTTTATGGTTTTAGCGATACTGGTCTCTGGTACGCGTTCGACTTTTAATTTTTAACACTTTAGGAGTTACTCATGTTTGGAAAAGATAAAAAACGTGAAGTGCCTGCAATCGGTGATGCAGGAATGGCAGATGTTGCCTTTCTGCTGCTGATTTTCTTCCTGCTGGTTGCAACCATTGATGTCGATACCGGTATCGCCCTGCAATTGCCGCCTGCGCCACAGGAAAACCAGGAGCCGCCACCCGTTAAGGAGCGGAATATGTTAAAAATCCTTGTCAATGCTCAGGGAATGGTACTGATCGATGAAGAACCGACACCGGTATCACAAGTGAAGCAAAAGGTGAAGGATTTTGTCACCAACCGCGGACAAAACCCCAATCTGTCAGACTCACCGCAGAAAGCTATTGTTTCTATTAAAACAGACCGTCAAACGCCGTACAGTGTTTATATTGATATGCTTGACGAAGTGATGGGAGCTTATGGTGAACTTCGGAATCAAGCTGCGCAGGCACAGTTTGGCAGACCTTACGAGGAGTTGTCTGATGAGCGGCAACAGATCATTCAGGATGTATATCCGAAGAAAATTTCAATTGCAGAGCCTAATGAATAACAGCATATAAAATATGGCACATTTTAAGAAAAAATCAGCAAGTTCCAGTCAGGATATACCGTTAGCATCCACATCTGACATTATATTTATCCTGCTCATATTTTTTATGGTAACGACTGTATTCCGTGAAATTGAAGTGATGGTTGATGTAGATTTCACGCGGGCAGAAAACATTGAAAAAATCGAGCAAAAACGTTTGGTGAGTTATATCTATGTAGGTCCCCAAAAATTAACCGGGAACCAAGTAGGACAGACAAGAATCCAGATTGATGACGCGCTAATCGAAGATGTCAGTGCCGTTCAAAATTTGATGTATGATAAATTAAGAGCTCAGCCCAAATTGATAGTATCGCTGCGCATAGATGCGGATGCAGAATTTGGTATAGTTACCGATATCCAGCAAGAGTTGAGAGAAGCCGGTGCGCTTCGCATAAATTACTCAACCAAACAGGAAACCGACTGAGATAATTACTCTGTTTCTTAATTTCATTCTAAATTTAAAGGCAGCACATCCTTGTGCCTGCCTTTTTTATTATTCACGTTATGAGCAAACAAAACTTTCGAACAATAGAATCAATAGGGCGCACAGAGCTAATTGATGAGTTGATGGAACATTCCCCCGATACTCATCCAGCCATTATAAAAGGATATGGAGATGATGCCGCGGTATTAAAGGGTGATGAAAATCTCAGCTTACTCAGTTCCGAAAATTTTATGGAAGGCGTGGATTTTGATCTCACTTATGTGCCTCTTCATCATCTCGGTTATAAAATAGCAACGGCTGCGGTAAGCGATATGTATGCGATGAACGGGCAACCCGAAGCCGTGCTTGTCAATCTTTCGGTTCCCAATAAATTATCCGTGGATATGTTAAAAGAAATCTACCGGGGACTCGGGGCGGCAGCTAAAGACTACGGATTTCAAATAGCAGGCGGTGATTTAGCCGCATCCCATCAAATATTAGGAATAAATATCAGTTGCTATGGTAACGTATCAAAACAAAAAATTACCTACCGAAAAGGCGCAGCCGTTGATGATGCCATTTGCGTTACGGGCGATCTCGGCGGCGCCATTGCAGGCCTTCGAATTTTGATGCGCGAAAAAAAATTCTGGGATGAACAAAATTCACAAGAAGCCTTTCAGCCGGATCTGAATGACTATGAATATGTGGTACAAAGGCAGCTGGTGCCTATTGCCAGAAAAGATGCGGTGCAAAGATTGGATGAACTCGACATCATACCTTCATCCATGATTGATCTCACCCAGGGCTTGGTGACGGATCTTCGGCATTTAACGAATGCATCATCCACCGGCGCTTACATCTACCAAGCTGCATTGCCCATTGCCCTTGATACCCGGCAAGTAGCCGATGAAATGCAGGAGGATGTCGATAAATATGCCCTGTATGGCGGAGAGGATTTCGAATTACTGTTTACTTTGCCCGAAGAGCAGGTGGAGAAGTTAGGTGACGAATTCAAAGACTTTGTGGTTATCGGTAAGATTACCAATCAAGATGATGGGTTTCGAATGCAGCAGGCAGAAGGCGATGTTATTGCTTTTTAATGAGTGAAACGCGTTTGTCGATTAAAAACCCTCTTTAAGTCATCCCGAACACATGTGAGGGATCTCAAATGTTGATACCGTTTTTGCCTTAGTCTTAGCATCTGCCTTTATTGCATTTGAGATCCCTCTTCCCCAAAAAGCCCCGAACCATCGGGGGGATGACACATAGAGCGAAAATAAGCTTATTCAGAATTAATTTTAATCGGTAAACGCGTTGAAGGAAATAATTTGAGATAAAAAATTAAATACCTTCCAATAATTGTATACCTAAAACGTTAGCTACTGCTAAAACTTAAAAAGGCTCATCATCTAAACGGCAACGATAAATATTCAGCATTTCCTAAAACTAATATTTATTTACCTTATATTTGATTGATAAGTCAAATTGCTAATTAATTTAGTACATGTCGCAAAATAAAAAGTCATCTAATAAAAAATCCGGTTTGAAAGATTCAAAGAAGGAAAATAAATCCCCAAAGTTTCCTATCTGGATTTATGTAGTTCTGCTGTTAGCCTTGCTGGGCATTCAGGTTTATTTTATGAATCCCGACAGCGGCTCAAGAATCAAGTATAGTACTTTTCTGGAGTATGTGGAAAAGGGGTATGTTAATGAAATTACCATCAGGAATGGCCAGTACATCACCGGAAAATATAGTGAAAAAGCAATTGCAGAAGGCATCGTAAAACCGGTTGAAAAGAAGGATGAATGGTCGTTAATGGGTTCCCCTGAAGGAAACCTGTTCACGACCACGATGATCAAGGGTGATGAAATTCGTCCCATTCTGGACAAGAATGATGTTACCTACGATGCCCGGGTTGAGGAAGACTGGTTCAGCGGTATTTTGATATGGCTGATACCCATCGGCCTGGCAATAGCATTCTGGATTTTCATTTTCCGTAAAATGAATCCCGGCCAGCAGGTGTTGAATATCGGCAAAAACAAGGCTTCACTTTACGACAAACAGGCAGATAATAAGGTTTCATTCAAAGATGTAGCGGGACTCCAGGAGGCGAAAGCCGAGGTGGAGGAAGTGGTTGAATTTTTACGGAAGCCGAAAAAATTCACCAAGCTGGGAGGTACGCTGCCAAAAGGGGTGTTGCTGGTAGGCCCTCCCGGTACGGGTAAAACATTGCTGGCTAAAGCTACGGCAGGCGAAGCAGATGTCCCGTTTTTCAGCCTTAGTGGTTCCGACTTTGTTGAAATGTTTGTGGGTGTGGGCGCTGCGCGGGTTCGCGACTTATTTAAACAAGCCAAAGAACAAGCTCCCTGTATTATTTTTATTGATGAAATTGATGCCATAGGCCGCAGCCGCGGTAAGGGCATGATGATGGGTTCCAACGACGAGCGCGAAAATACCCTTAACCAGCTGCTGAGTGAAATGGACGGTTTTAATACCGATAAAGGAGTGATCATCATGGCAGCTACCAACCGCCCCGATGTGCTTGATTCCGCGCTGCTGCGTCCCGGCCGGTTTGACCGACAGATTTTAATTGATAAACCCGACCTAAAAGGCCGTGTAGAGGTATTTAAAGTTCATACCCGAAAACTGAAACTTTCTGAAAATATCGATATGAAGTTGCTGGCTTCGCAAACACCGGGATTTGCAGGTGCCGAAGTGGCCAATTTATGTAAC
>DASSAY010000018.1:0-4252 GCA_035699185.1 Balneolaceae bacterium
CCCAAAAAGCGGGGTCACCGGGATGACAAAGAATAGAATCATTTTACACTAATCACACATATGCAGCGACCTGTGCGCCGAGTGTTCATTTCCCGAAGCTTTCGGGAGTGGATTAGCGCCCGGAATGACCTGTATAGAGGATAAACTCAAAAACAAATCAAACCTATGGCAACTGTACCTGATCTACAAAAACTGTTAAAGTCCGGAGCTCATTTCGGACACCTTACCCGTCGCTGGAATCCTAAAATGAAGGAATTTATCTTCATGGAACGAAACGGGATTCACATCATCGACCTCAAAAAGACTCAGAAATTTTTCCAGGAAGCGCTGAATGAAGTCGCCAAGCTTGCCCGCGCCGGAAAAACCATTCTTTTTGTTGGTACCAAGAAACAATCACAGGATATTATTAAAACCGAAGCCATCCGTTGCGGCATGCCTTTTGTTACCCATCGCTGGCTCGGCGGTATGCTTACCAACTTTTCAACCGTAAAGAAAAGTATTTCGCGGATGGAAGAAATCGACCGAATGCGGGAAGACGGTACGTATGAAGAGCTTACCAAAAAAGAAACCCTGATGCTCGACCGTGAGCACGAAAAACTGGAACAAACGCTCGGCGGTATAGCCAATATGAATCACCTGCCCGGCGCGGTTTTCGTTGTAGATACTATCAAAGAACACATTGCCGTTAATGAGGCGGTGAAGCTGAATCTTCCCATCATTGCGATGGTTGATACCAATAGCGATCCCGATATTCCGGATTATATTGTGCCCTGCAATGACGATTCTGCGCGAACCATCCAGCTTATTTCCGCTTCAATAGCCGATGCCATTATTGAAGGTAATGCGGAGCGGGAAGCCCATGATGAAGAAGAAATGCTTGAACAGGCGGCCGAAGAAGCAACGAAGACAGAAAAAGTGAAGCCTAAGAAGAAAGCTACCGGTAAACGTCGTTCACGAAGAAGGAAGAAAGATCAAGAAACTTCCGATGAAGAAGAATAGCATTTTCACTTCACCCTTTTTAAATAAAACAACAAAATTAAACAGCGTAACTCGACCATGAGTATTTCTGCAAAAGATGTAAAAGAACTGCGCGAACAGACCGGGGCCGGTATGATGGACTGTAAGAAAGCCCTTAAGGAAGCCGGTGGCGATTTCGACAAAGCCATTGAAGTGCTGCGCAAACAAGGCCAAAAACTTTCCGAAAAACGAGCTGACCGCAGTGCAAACCAGGGCCTTATCATCACCCGTGTAAGTGATGACGGAAGCAAAGCCGCTGCCCTGGAAATTAACTGCGAAACAGATTTCGTAGCTCGTAATGAGGAGTTTCAGCAGCAGGCCCAACAATTTTTGGATGCTGCTTTCGAAGAAGAAGTCGACTCTGTTGATGAGCTGCTCCAAGTTAAAGTTAACGGCCTTACTGTTGCCGATCACCTGAAAGATATGGTGGGCAAAATCGGCGAGAAAATTGAGATCAGTCGTGTGGTTTTAGCTGAATCGGAAGGGCAATTCATCTCTTATATTCACCCCGGGAATCAATTAGGCGTTTTGATTGAGTTTGAAGGCGATGTTGATGATAAAGAGATCGGCAAAGATGTAGCCATGCAGGTTGCAGCGATGAAACCTATTGCCGTTACCCGCGAAGAGGTTGACAGCTCGACTGTTGAACATGAGCTTGAAATTGCCAAAGAGCAACTTTTGAATGAAGGCAAACCGGAGGAAATTGCCGAAAAGGCCTCGAAAGGCAAGTTGCGGCGTTTTTATGAAGAGCGCGTGTTGCTGGAACAAAAATTTGTGAAAGACAACAGCTTGTCGGTTCAGGAGTATCTGAAGCAAAACGATACTCCGCTGGTGAAGTCGTTCTACCGGCTTCAACTTGGTGAAGAATCGTAAATAACGGTTTTTGAAAAAAGGCTACCAATTTGGTAGCCTTTTTTTTATGCTTAAGGGATTTTAAATTGGAGGAGAAGCAGGTTGAATAGTATGTTGTTAGAAGAGCAGGCCAATTTGCTTATAAAAGTAACCACCCCTGCACCCCTCCTTTAAAAGGAGGGGATTTCTTGCCGGCATTGAGATTATAAATCAATTTGTAAGCTTCAGTCCATTTAGGATTCTCCCCTTTTTTAAGGGGAGATGCAAGAGGGGTTACGGTGAATTAAAAAGCATTTTTTCTTTACATTCACCTGCTCAATTGCTGTTATAACTCATAAAATCACATCACATCTCATTAATCGGATAATAAAGTGGCAAAAAAATATAATCGAATCTTACTAAAACTTAGTGGTGAAGCACTTTTAGGAGAACAGGGACATGGCATTGACGGCGACATCCTCACCCAATATGCTGATGAAATTAAAGCCGCCCACGATGAAGGTTTTGAAGTTTCGGTAGTGGTTGGCGGCGGCAATATTTTTCGCGGCGTAAAAGGCGCTACCGAAGGCATGGATCGGGTACAGGGTGATTATATGGGTATGCTCGCGACTATGATTAACAGTATGGCTTTGCAAGACGCGCTCGAACGAAAAGGTGTGCAAACCCGCCTGATGTCGGCCATTCGCATGGAAGAAATTGCCGAGCCTTATATTCGCCGCCGCGCTATTCGTCACCTCGAAAAGGGACGCGTAGTAATTTTCGGAGCCGGAACGGGAAATCCTTATTTCACCACCGACACCGCCGCTTCACTCCGCGCAATTGAAATTGAAGCCGATGTGATTATCAAAGGAACGCGGGTTGACGGTATTTTTGACGCTGATCCGGAAGAAAATCCCGATGCAAAAAAATTCAAGACGATTACGGGCGATGAAGTGCTTGACCGGCGCCTTTCCATTATGGATTTGACCGCCTTCACCCTTTGCCGCGAAAATGAGACGCCTATCATCGTTTTTAATATGAATATTGCCGGTAATTTAGAGAAGTTGTTAATGGGCGATGATTCAATTGGTTCAACAGTAGTTTGGGAAGATAGCGAGATTTCTTAAATTCATCTTTGTCCTGCCGATCCGTCGGCCGGCGGACAGGATGACACAATCTTTCCATGATAATAATTAAGGTTCTAAACTAATGATACCACAAGAGTTACAAGCTATTATTGATTCAACCGATAAAAAAATGAATGAAGCCATTTCATTCTATAAAAAAGAATTATCGCATATACGGGCGGGCAAGGCACAGCCTGCGCTGCTGGATGGTATAAAAGTGGATTATTATGGCGCTCAAACGCCGCTCAACCAGCTTGCCAATGTAAGCGCACCGGAAGCACGATTGCTGACGATTCAGCCTTTCGATCAATCCGCGCTTGAAAATATTGAAAAAGCGATTATGGCTTCGGGACTTGGCTTGAATCCAAATAATGACGGAAGTTTGATTCGTATTCCCCTGCCCATTCTTTCCGAGGAACGTCGCAAAGATCTTGTTAAGCGGGTGAAAGAGATCTCGGAAGAAACACGTATTTCTATTCGTAATACGCGGCGTGATGCTAATGATGAAATCAAAAAAAGGGTTGATAAGGATAAACTGCCCGAGGATTCCAAGTTTGAAGCCGAAGAGGAAGTTCAAACAATAACCGATGCTCACACCAAAAAAGTGGATGAACTTCTGGAGAAAAAAGAAAAAGAAATAATGACGGTTTAATGAGATGCGGGTTGCGAGCTGCGAGTTACGGGTTGGTATGACAGACGTTTCATCGGGGACGATCGTAATTCCGTATTTGTTATTATGACCAGTAACCTGCAACAGTTAACCCGCAACTTGTAACCCGTAACCCGAAACTCGTAACCCCATTAATGTATATATCCGAACTGGAACTTCAGGGATTTAAAAGTTTTGCGCACAAAACGAATGTTTCGTTTGACAAAGGTATCACAGCGATTGTAGGCCCTAACGGCTGCGGCAAATCTAATATCGTAGATTCTATGCGCTGGGTTTTGGGTGAGCAACGTCCTACCCTGCTTCGCTCATCAAGCATGACCAACGTTATTTTCAATGGCACGGCCAAGAAAAATGCGTTGGGCATGTCGGAAGTTTCGCTCACTTTCATCAACAATAAAGGGTTGCTGCCTACCGAATATAATGAAGTCACCATCACCCGCCGTCTTTATCGCTCGGGCGAGAGTAAATACCTGATTAACGGCACCGCTTGCCGGTTAAAAGACATCATGGAGCTGTTCATGGACACCGGAATGAGCTCAGACGCTTATTCGGTGATTGAGCTCAAGATGGTGGAAGAAATTCTCAACGATAAAAACAACGACCGCCG
>DASSAY010000019.1:0-4302 GCA_035699185.1 Balneolaceae bacterium
TTTTTATTCCGCTGTTTACAACTTTAAAAAGATCCTTAATTGAAAAATGCTGATTGTATTCATTGCTAAGTAAAAGATCCTTTTTAATAAAGAAATAATAAGGTTCTTTATATGGTAACTTTTCCCAATCAATTTCAAATAACTTTGCTTTACTAAGCTTGTTGTATTTTGCCTTTCTCCTTCCGAAAAGCTCGCTAAATAGTACATCAGCTAATTCCTTCCCTTTCTTCTTCTTGACAAAAATATTGATAGACACACCTTGTAGTATATCGAAAACATTTTCATCCTTGCTTCCATCAGGTGCAGTTTCATTTTTCATCGAACTTCCATGCAAATCCAAGATGAATATCTTGTCAAATATCTCTAAAAGATGTTTCCTCATCTGTCTGTGAGTAACCCCATCTATAAAACTATTATTAGAAATATAAGCTAAAACGCCTTCTCCATTCTTTTCTATAAAATGTTCACCATAACGAATGAATTTGATGTAATCATCATCCAGATTAATCTTCTTCTCTTTTAGACCCTTTTTATAATCAGAAATCAGGTCCCGAATCCATTCACCCTTATTACTACTGCTCACCGAATACGGCGGATTTCCCAACACAACCATCACCGGCGTATCTCGTTTGATGTGGTTGGCTTCGTTGGCCTCGCTGCTCAGCCATCCGGCAAAGAGGGTGCCGGTATCGGGGTGGTGTTCTTCGAGCGAGTTGGTCAGGTACACGCGGAACCGCTGATTGCTTTCGCGGTCGTAGCCGGTTTCGCGCAGCAGCAGGTCCAGTTTGAGGTGCGCCATCGCATAGCTGGCCATCAGAATTTCAAATCCGTTGAGGCGCGGAATGAGGTGATTCTCCACATAATTCGGCCAGATGCCCTGCTGTCCCTCAAAGCGGCTGTGAATCTGCTTCACCACCTCCGCCAGAAAAGTGCCCGTGCCCGCCGCGGGATCCAGAATCTGTACCTTATGCACTTCCTTTTCTTCCTGCTTATAACCGGTAGCCGAGCGTTTGTCCGGCTGGTCGGTGTTGACCTTTACCGTCGTTTTGGAAGTATCGGCCAGCCCGTCCTTCAGCCCGAAATCATCCTTCAGGATATCATCCACCGCCCGTACGATAAAATTCACCACCGGCTCGGGCGTGTACCACACCCCGCGGCTCTTGCGCAGCCTGGGATCGAATTCAGCCAGGAAAGTTTCATAAAAATGGATGATGGGATCGTTCTGCTGCGTGCTTTTTCCGAAATCTTTGAGCAGGGCGCTCACGTCGGTAGCGCGGAAAATATCAGCCAGGGCATCTACCACCCACACGATGCGGTCATCCAGGTCATAGCCGGCAATGTACTGAAAGAGCTTGCGCAGAAAGGGATTGGTTTTGGGGATGAGCTCCGCCGCTTCATGCCGGGTAAAGGTTTTGAGTGATGAATCGTGGAGCCGCGCGGCGAACATGCCGTAAGCAATGGTCTGGGCATAAATACCGGCAAACTCTTTTTCGTCAATGTCGTGAATCAGCACGTTCTGGAAAGCCGCCAGCTGCTCCCGAAGGGTGTTGTTCGACTCATTCACCCGGTTGTCGTCCGCCCGTTCATCACCCCGCAGCGCGTTTTCGATAATCGTAGAGAGCAGGCGCGCTTTGCCGGCCATCATCTTTGATAGTTTGGATGCCGAGCGGATGGTCTGCCCGTTTTGCTGCGAAAAGCTGATCATCAGGTTGCGGAATTCATCAAACTTCCCGGGCTTCGGGGTGATGGCTCCATCTTCGATATCGGCAATGCGGACCGAAGTGGCAAACTCGCCTTCGCGGTAGAGGTGAAATTGCAGGTAGTCGGTAAAAATGAGGTAGTCGAGCGATTCTTTGTAGCGGGCGAACTGCTCCTTGTGTTTCTTGCCCTCCAGCGGCTCGCCGATGTCTTTCGCTTCGATATATCCAACAGGAATGTTGTTTCGGGTGAGGATATAGTCGGGCGCCCCGCACTCGATGCGCGAAGGCTCGTTGGTAACCAGCACGCCATCAAGCATCGCCTCCAGCAGCGTTTGCAGATCTCCCCGGTAACTGTGCTCCCGGGAAATACCGGTTTTGTAGCGTTTGTTGATGCTTTCGATGTAGTCTGCTATGGTCATTCGGGTTGCGTGTTGCGGATTTTGGATAAACATTGTGGGGACGCGAAATTTCGCGTCCGTACAGGAGCTTTCGTTGTGAGGGAGCTCTGCTCCCGACACTAAGCTCAAAGGGAGTTATACTCCCGCCTTGTTCAGAATCGGTTCGGGAGTGCCCCGAAGGGATGCCTATGGCACAACTCCCTCACAGCAAACAGCGGTAAAGGCGACGCTGACAGGAACCGGAAAATCACCGGTACGCTGCCAGGTCTTCATCTGCTAATGTAATAAATGATGCCACATGAGCCAATTGTGAATTTTTGATAATTCTTGCAGGGACGCGAGATCTCGCATCCCAAGGGAATTGGAAAACCCGTAGGGATGCCTACGGCAAGGATGGGCCTTTTCACGTTGTAAGGGAGCTCTGCTCTCGAATATTCAGGGGTACAACCTTCACAGCAGAATATTTTTTTATGCCTTATAAAACTCTCAGGGTCTTCGGAGACTCTGAGGGTTTTTGGAAGCAATTAAAAATTCAGCAAAAAATTGTAAATCTCATTTTCATATCACATATTAGCTACAGACTAAAACCTTAATAAATCATCTAAGACAGCATGAAGTTAAAAAAACTAATATCTACGTTGGGATTATTGGCGCTGCTTTCATTGCCTTTTTATCAGGCGGGGTATGCTCAATCACTCCAGGATTTCGAAGAAAAAGTAACCGAGTTCACCCTCGATAACGGGCTCACCTTTATCGTTGTTGAACGGCCGGTGGCCCCGGTGGTCAGTTTTGTCACCTATGTAAATGTGGGCGGCGTAAATGAAAAGGCCGAACACCTGGGGGTAGCCCATATTTTCGAGCACATGGCTTTTAAAGGCACCGAATACATCGGTACCACCAATTGGCAGAAAGAGAAGAAAGTGCTGAAGAAACTGGACAAAACCTACCAGAAATGGCTGGCTGAGAAAAACAGTGCTCATCCCGATTCAGCCAAGATAGATCAGCTGTGGAGTAACTTCAAAAAGCTCCAGGAAGAAGCCGTTCAATATGTTGAAACGGATGAATTTTCTCAAATCGTTAGCCGTAACGGCGGCACCGGAATGAATGCCACGACCAGTTCCGATTATACCATGTACTTTTACAGCTTGCCTGAAAATCGTAAAGAATTATGGTTTAGCCTCGAATCAGCACGCTTTAAGACTCCTGTTTTTCGCCGGTTTTATAAAGAAAAAAATGCGGTTCACGAAGAACGCCGAATGCGGTCGGAATCGAGCCCGGTTGGACGTCTTGTCGAAAAATTTCTAACCGTTGCTTATCCTGATCACCCCTATGGACGTCCCGTTGTAGGCTGGCATTCTACTATCACCGCCACGACTATAGCAGATGCAAAAGCGTTTTTCAATACTTATTACGTGCCCAACAACATGACCATGGCTATTGCGGGAGATATAACCGCCGAAAGGGCCAAAGAACTGGCAAAAACGTATTTCGGTGATATCCCTACTGCTCCGGCCCCGCCCCCGGTAAATGCTGAAAAACCTGATCAGCAAGAAGAGCGGCGGTTTGCGATCCATGATCAATCACAGCCTTTCCTTTTAATGGGATATCATACCGTAAATGCCCAACATCCCGATGCAAAGGCCTTAGAATTACTCGGCTCTGTTTTAGCCAGCGGACGTACTTCTATGCTTTATAAAACATTGGTTGATGAGAAGAAAATAGCTTTAGGTTTTCAACTGCTTAATGGTTTTCCGGGTGATAAATACCAATCTTTATTTGGCCTGTTAGGGGTTCCAAACCGGGGAGTGTCTGTTGACAGCCTTGAAACTGCCATTTATGAAGTAATAGGAAAAATTAAAAAAGGTGATATTCCTCAACAAGCCCTCGATCGCGCCCGGACCAAAGCACGCGCGGGGTTGATCAGAGGCTTGGATTCAAATATGGGCTTAGCCCGTGCTTTTGCAACCGCCGAAGCTCAAACAGGCGACTGGAGAACCATATTCACCGATTTAGAAGAACTGGAGAAGGTAACGGTTGATGACCTGCAGCGAGTGGCGAATAAATACTTTACCAAAAGTAACCGAACCGTAGGCGTCATTATAAACAAAGCTGCCGGGGAGGTCACCGATGCGAGCAAGTAATCCATTATCTACAGAAATTTTGAACAAAACATATTCACCCATTATGAAAAAGTTAACTCTTTT
>DASSAY010000020.1:0-4346 GCA_035699185.1 Balneolaceae bacterium
CATCAAAAAGCACTATATCATCCTGCTGTAAATATTTTGAAGTGAGTAAGGCTGATTCAGATACTGAGTTTCCTTCAATATATTGGCCACGGGAATAAGCCGAACGAGCCAGCGATTTTAACAATCGTTTATTTAAAACAGCATGCCTTATGAAAGGAATGGATTGCTTGTTTTGTTGAAAATCCTGCCGGTAGTAGTATAATTTGGTTGGACATTCAATCCCTGTCCTGAATAAATGTTTGCTAAAATATTCAGATCGATCAGCGTTTGCGGACATTATTGAATAATATTGACTTCCGGTAGCAGTTCAATTCTGAATTTCTTTTTTACCGATTCCTGGATCGAGCCTGCGAGATTCAAAATTTCTTTCCCCGTAGCCCCTCCGTAATTTACAATTACCAGTGCCTGCTGTTTGTATGTGCCGGTTTGGCCCACTACTTTTCCTTTCCATCCGGTTTGTTCAATCAGCCAGCCTGCCGGCACTTTCATCTTTCCATCACTTATTGAATATCCGGGCGCATTAGAAAACTCTTTTTTGATTCTTTCAAATATGGATTTATCAACGATCGGATTTTTAAAAAAGCTGCCCGCATTACCCAATTCCGCAGGATTCGGCAACTTGCTCTTGCGAATATCAACGATGATATCACTGATGTTTTTAATAGAAGGATCAACAATACTCCGCTTATCCAACTCCGATTGAATGGCGCCGTATGAAGCATTGATCTCCGGTTTCTTTGAGAGCTTCAGCACCACTTGGGTTACCACAAATTTTCCCTTAAGTTCATTTTTAAAAATACTATCGCGATAACCAAAGCGACATTCCTCTTTTTTAAATGTATGCGTCTCGGCTGTTTCGATCTCGACTGCTTCAAGCAGGGCGAAAACATCGGTCAGTTCAACACCGTAAGCACCGATATTCTGAATAGGTGCCGCTCCCACTGTGCCGGGAATAAGTGATAAATTTTCGACTCCTCCCCACCCTTTTTCCACACAATATCGTACCGTTTGGTGCCAGTTTTCACCCGCTCCCACCTTCAACCATACATGCTCATTGGTTTCTTTGACCACCTCTTTGCCGGCGATTTCCACACGTAAAACCAGCCCTTCAAAATCACTCAGAAAAAGGATATTGCTGCCCCCGCCCAACACCAGCAACGGCTGATTCTTCGTCTCCGGATGGCGTAAGATTTCTTTAAGCTGCCCCGTTGTCCCCACTGCAGCGAACATGCACGCTTTGGCAGAAACATGTAAAGTATTGTAGGGCCGAAGATCAACATCGCGCTTTACTAATCCATCATACGGCTTGGTCATCAACAAAAAAGCTTAATTTTTATGGGGTGATTTGGCATGCTCATTCTGAACTTTTACCCGTAGTTTTCGCACCCGGTTATTCAAAACAGAGTGAACAGTGAGTTCCAAATTTTGGTAATAAACGCGCTCGCCTACATTGGGAATCCGCTCGGTGATGTGATATACGAGTCCGCCCAGGGTTTCAAAATCGTCATCATCAGAGGTCAGCTCACAATCCAAAATTTCTTCCATATCATCAAGATCAATCCTGGCATCAAAAATATAAACGCCGCTCTTGAATTTGGTATAGAGTTGCTCTTCGGTCTCGTCATATTCATCCGAAATATCACCCACAATTTCTTCAAGGATATCATCCAGCGTGATCAAGCCTTCGGTTCCTCCATATTCATCAACAACGATGGCAATGTGTGTTTTTTCCTGCTGGAAATCGCGGAGAAGGTCATCCAGTTTTTTGGTTGAAGGGATAAAAAGCGCCTTTCGGGCAATCGTGCGCCAGTTGATGGTAGTACGTTCAATATCAGAATTAATGTAGGGCAACACGTCTTTGGAGTGAATGATGCCCAGAATCGTATCCAGATCATTGTCGTAAAGCGGCATACGCGAAAGCCCCTTTTCGCGAATCACCGTGAGGGCTTCATCCAGAGAATTAGTAGTTGATACAGCCACAATATTCAAGCGTGATGTCATGATTTCGCGAACGGTGGTAGAACCGAATTCAATCACATTTTCGATAATCTCGCGCTCATCACTTTTGATGGAACCCTCCTGCTCGCTGACCTCAGCCATCGTCATAATATCTTCGGTAGTCATTTTGCTGTTAGGTTTAGGCAAGCGTTCTTCGATACTCGATATGCTGTTGGCAAAGAGTGTGGAAAAAGGTGAAAAAAGCTTATAAAAAAAATAAACAAACTGTCTCAACCTTCGGGCAACTTTCAACGGGTCGCTGATAGCTATGATTCTTGGGGTGACTTCACCCAGTATCAAAATCATAAAAGCCACTACAATGATCTCAAAAAAATAGATCCAGAATGCAGCTAATCCGTAATAAGACGCGATATTTCCGGCAACAACGGCAGCTAAAACAGAAGTAACGATATTAGCGAACGTATTGCTGATCAAAAGGGTAGCCAATAATTTGCGGGGATGTTCTAACATACCGCTGATCAAACGGTCTTTGGGATCATCTGCATCATTAAGCTCATTTTTTTCATCCATAAGTGAAAAAAAGGCGGCTTCGGAAGCCGAGAAAAGCGCTGAAAAAGAGAATCCCAACAGGATAAGAATGACCTGAATGGTTAAGCCAACCGGGTCTAAAACAACCGGATCATTCATCTGAAGAAAAAAATCGCTGATAAAAAGTAAACTGCTCGGGTCGTTCAATTACCTTTTTTTGTTGTAGTTTTTGCTAATTGTTTTGCCACAAAAACACTAACGCACAAAAATTTAACTGTTTTATTCCGTGTCTTAGTGCTTTGGTGGCTACAATTCATCCAAGAATAGAAAAGCAGCAGGATATCAACCCGCCACTTTTAATATATCATATCATTAGAATGGTAAATCATCATCAATGTCATCGAAATTTTCATTAAGATCAACATTGCTTGATACCGGTTGAGAACTGTCGGCTACTTTAGAAGCATTCGATCCACCTCCATTGCCGCCGCCTTTGCTATCGAGCATGGTCATCGTCAGCGCTTTGATTTCGGTGGTGTAGCGGGTATTGCCGTCTTTATCTTCCCATTTGCTGGTTTGAATCGGTCCTTCAATATAAACCTGCGAACCTTTTTTCAAATATTCCTGGCAAATCTCGGCCGTACGTCCCCAGGCTACCACTTTATGCCATTCGGTGCGTTCTTTCCATTCGCCCTGCCGGTCTTTGTAGCGCTCGGAAGTGGCGATAGACATATTGGCTACAGCAGTGTTTGATTGCGTATAACGTACTTCAGGATCTTGCCCCAATCGGCCAATGATCATTGCTTTATTGAGTGAACTCATAACGTTTTCCTGTTTTGTTTTAATTGTTGTACTCTAAAGTAAGATATATTTCGGACGAAATCCTTACAGATTTTTTTTGCGATACCCTTTTATAGCCTATAAAGGCTTATATTTTTTTATTTTTAGAACCAATCTACATAAAATCTTCTAATTTTTGCTAATAATCCCACCCAATTAAAGCATTAATTTCCCCGGGTGATGGTGGTTTTTGTACCTCAAATTGCCGTTGATGATTTTCCCCTAAAAAAGAAAGAGCCAAGTCGATTGCCGTATCCGAGAAGGTTCCTTTTTCTTCAATCAGTAGTGCCATTTGATATAACCGGATAAGTCCCGCAAATAATGGCTTAGCTGTGGCTTCGGTAATATCCCGGTCTTTTTGTGATCGCAGTTCATCATACACCGCTTTTATTTCCTTTAATTGCCGGCGCATTCCATCCCCAAAACCCTTCGATTTTTCAACAGATTCTTCAATTTTTCGGGTGATGACTTCCAAACCTTCACTTTTCTCCGCGGCTCGCAGCATATCGAGAATCATAATATTTCCCGCTCCTTCCCAGATCGGTAATACATTCAGGTCCCGCAGCAAGCGGGATATCACAAAATCCTCGATATAACCGTTGCCGCCCATCAGTTCCATACATTCCCGGGCGATATAAACTCCCGATTCGGCCAGTTTCCATTTTGCCATGGGAATGATTATGCGGAGTAATTCTTTTTCCCTTTCATCCCCTTCCTCAGCAGCATCCATGGCACGAATCACTCGCCAAACGAGCAGAAAATCAGCCAGATAGATGGAGCCGAGTTCATGAAACTTTTGGCGGACTAAAGCGTGCTCCACTGCCCGCTTTCCGAATGTTATCCGATGATTCAAATACTGATAAGCCTCAATAATAGCCCTGCGCGATCCCGCCAGCGCCGCTACTGCATTATAGGTTCGGGAAAGATTGATCATTCCCGCCATGATCTTAAATCCTTCTCCTTCTTTGCCTAAGAGCGTGCCCTTCGTGCCGGTTAATTCTACTTCACCCGTAGCCATC
>DASSAY010000021.1:0-4740 GCA_035699185.1 Balneolaceae bacterium
ATAGTTTGAGATAAGGTCAATTCTATTCATTGAATAATCACATTGATTGTTGCACAAAGCTACACTGAGAATTCACGGAGATTCACAGAGAAAGGCTTTTTAAGTCCCCCTTGGAGAAGGGGGGTCAGGGGGGATTGAAAGGATAAAGCTGTGAGGGAGTTGAACTCCCGAACATGATGGAATATCGAATAAAGAAGCACCTCGAAATCCAGCATTCCCTGTTTGATACTCTCCGGCTTAACTCACTTCCCATACATTTTTTCACCGGCTGTAACTTTAACAGGCAGTCGATTTTGAGCCGGGGGCAATGGACAAGTGGCAAATTTGGTAAAGGCACAAGGCGGGTTGTAGGCTTTATTAAAATCAATAAAGGTAATGCCGTTTTTATCAGGAATATCGGCGTAGAGATAACGTCCACCTCCGTAGGTGCTTTCTCCATTGGTTTGATCGCCAAAAATGATGAAAAACTCATCATCCTTTTCAGGATTACCTATGGGTGCCAGCGTAAACGTTTCATCCTCAATTTGAAATTCCAAAATGCCAAAAAGAGTATCTTGAAAAACTTCACCCATTACATCGGGGATTGAAATGAGTTTTGGTTCTTCAAAAGGCTTAAATTCAGCTTTAATCCGCCAATTTTTTGAAACGGGATAGCGTTCAATACCTGTGAAAGAAGTGATATTTGGGTGATGTGTGTCCTTCAATCGAATATAATAATTTCCCCGGCGCTCAATGATATACCATAAAAAAGAGCCATGTTTTACTATCGTTGGCTCGCCCTGATGATCGCTCTGCATGACCAGCTCGCCGACCCTGGCGCCGTTGTGGGTTACCGTTGCATCGGGTTGAACATTAAGCGTAAATGTACTGTCTTGAAAAATGATGGTGCCCAGGCTTGCCGGTGCTTTGGGTGGAAAAACGATATCCTTCGAAGAATCCGCTCCCAGCGATTGAATGCCTTCATGCAACCGGTAAAGCCCAGCTAAACTGAGCCAGCTGTCTTCTTGTGTTAAAGCTTCAACTCTTTCCTGATGCCATTGATTAATCGTCGCAATATATTCTTCATCTGTTTCAGCCTTTTGGTTGTTGCAAGAAAGAAAAAAACTAAAAACAAGAATTACAGAAATGAAATAAGTGATACTTTTTTTCATGAGGTTATTCAAACCTAAGTTGACTAAAAAAGTTAGACACAGAGTTACACAGAGAGGTTTAAAACAATTCTCAGCAATCTTTGCGCAAACTTTGCGGCCTTTGCGGTTAAAAGAATGAGTTTTTGAACATTTAACACACTATTTTCTTGCAGTATCCAGCACGGGACGAATCCCAAACTCGCTCACTTCAAATATCTTCACTTCTTGATTAATATGTGTACCGCCAAAATTAATATTGCTGATAAGCCCTTCGTACAGTGGCTGCTTCTTTAAAGCATCTTTAAGCAAAGCGGGATTAGCAACTCGGTCCAGAGTTTGTAACACGTAGGAAGCCACATCATAGCCGATCATCGCAAAACGATTCGGCTCCATATCAAAACGTTCTTGATACCGCTTTTTAAACTGCTCTACCTTTCGGCTTTTCTGATTGATGTAGTAGCTTTCAGAAAAATAAATATCACGATTTTGCAAGCGCTGTTCGGGGATTTGTACATTGCCCCAAGCCTGCGATCCAAGCACGGTGATGTCACTATTCAAGGCATCCAGATCAACCAGCAAAAGTTCAACAAGAGTTGGGGCTACTTGTCCGGTGAAGGGAGCATAGATCGCATCCACATGAGGGTAGTTCAGAGAATCAATGATGGCGGTATCAGCGGTAAAATAGTTGGTATAATCGGTTAATTCGTAGCCTTTGGATTCTAAATCTTCCACAAAGAAATAGGCAACTTTAGCGCCCAGTTTTTCTGCTTTATTTCTGAAGGCAAAAGCCGATGCTTCTCCCAGGGAATTTCGTTCAGCCAGTACTGCAAGCGTATCCGCGTTTAGCCGGTTCACAGCAAAAGCGGCCATTTTACGTCCGTGAGAAATAAAAGTGGGATTGGCCTGATAAACATAGGGATTATCAATATTTAAGGTATGAGAGTTGGCCAGCGGGGCAACCAAGGGAATCTGATATTGTTCCGCCATTTCAGCCATACTTCGTGCCTGCTCAGAAAACAGGGGGCCGAGCACTACATCAGCATTATAGTTCCAGGCCAAGTTGGTCATGGCATAAGCGGCAGAATCCATCGACGCGCCGGTATTTTGATAGCGGATAAAAGCTTTTTTGTCCGCATGTTGGCGGTTGAACTCTTCGGCAGCCATCACATATCCGAAATATAATCCTTGGGCTACAGAAAATGCGGGATCATCACTCGTATACGAAGGCAAGGCAGCCCCGATATTATAAGTAATACCTTCGGGCGCCTGTAAATCACTGCTAAAGGCCACTTCCACGGCATAACTTACCGAATCGGCAAGTACGTTCGAAAGCTTCTGCATTTGATCAACGGTTGTATCAATCTTTGCTTCTACTAATTGATTATAAAGAGTTTGAGCCACGGCATAATCAACCCGGCCGAAAGCGGAAGCAACGATATCATACTTAACTTTCGGATACAAAGCTTCCTGAAAAGCGTTTCGGCGCTGGTTAAGCGTTAGATAATCCAAAATATCCCGGTAGAACTGTTCGGCATTTACTACAATTTGGGTCTGTGCCTCCCGCTGTTGCAGCTTGTGCAAGCGATTCAAAGCATCACCAAACTGACCCAGCTGAAAATCGACAAGAGCCAGCGTGTACTGGGCTTCAAGAAACAGATCTTCTAAATCTTGTTCTGTCAGTTGTTCCAGGTAGGCTTTGGCCGTAGTATATTTGCCGAGTGCAAAATAAGATTTGCCGGCAAACAGCATGGCTTTATCTGAATCCATTTTTGAAAAAACGGATATAGCTTCCTCATACTTTCCCTGCCGGTAGAGGTTGACGCCTTCCTCAAAAGACTGGGCTTGCGAAGCAACCGGAATGACCAACAGAAGAAATAAAAGTAACGGCGCTGCCTTTTTGTAAAAATGATTTTTAAGAATGCTCATAGTGTTTTAGAAATAAATTTTCTTAAAAGAATACTTTGTGAACCTTCGTGTCTCTTTCGTGTTCCTCAGTTTTAAATAAGCTTTAACTCAATATCAAAAACGATTTAAATCCCCTTGGAGAAGGGGGCGCAGGGGGATTGAAAGTGTTTATCTATAAAAGACACACAAAGAGATTTTACTCCCATTCAATGGTCGATGGTGGTTTTGAACTCACATCATAAACCACGCGGTTGATACCCCTCACTTCATTAATAATGCGGTTTGAAACATGTGCCAAAAAGGGGTGAGGCAGATGAGCCCAGTCGGCAGTCATGCCGTCCACACTGGTTACCGCCCGGAGGCCTGCCGTAAATTCGTACGTTCGTTCATCACCCATCACCCCAACGCTCTGCACGGGCAAAAGCACTACCAATGCCTGCCAGACTTCATCATACAATTCATTTTTGCGTAATTCATCGATAAAAATATCATCGGCTTCACGCAGCATATCCAGCTTTTCAGGGGTGATGTCAGAGATAATCCGGATTCCAAGTCCCGGCCCGGGGAAAGGGTGCCGTTTAATAAATGCTTCAGGAATCCCCAGTTCACGGCCTACATTGCGGACTTCATCTTTAAAAAGCTCGCGTACCGGTTCTACCAGCGCCAGATTCATTTCTTCAGGCAAACCGCCCACATTGTGGTGTGATTTGATGGTTGCCGAAGGGCCCTTAAATGAAATACTTTCAATAACATCGGGATATAAAGTTCCCTGAGCCAGATACTTAAACGAATTGTCATGAGCAATAGTATCATCAAAAACATCGATGAAAGTATTACCGATGATGATTCGCTTTTTTTCAGGATCCACAACCCCTTTTAAATTCTCCAAAAACCGCTCGCTTGCGTCCACGCCTTTAACCGGCAGGTGTAGCTGATCTTCATAAATATCAAGCACATCATGGAATTCATTCTTACGCAGCAGGCCGTTATCCACGAAAACGCATTGCAGCTGGTCGCCGATAGCTTTATGAATAAGCGTGGCGACAACCGTAGAATCCACGCCGCCGCTGAGGGCACAAAGTACGCGGTCAGCACCTACTTGATGTCGAATTTCTTCAATGGTAGATTCAATAAATGATTGGGCTGTCCAGTTGCCTTCAAGTCGGCAGATTGATTTTACAAAATTCCTTAAAACCTGCTTTCCGTGAATGGTGTGAACCACTTCCGGGTGAAATTGAACGCCGAATATGCGTTTATTTTGATGGCGCACGGCAGCAACACGGGCGTTATCGGTATGGCCGATGATGACATAATCACTCGGCAGTTTTTTGATGTGATCTCCGTGACTCATCCATACAATCGATTCTTCAGGAATTTGCTGAAAGAGATCGGATGCATCATCAATGATGAGTTCTGATCGCCCGAATTCGCGGCGTTCCGCCTGCTCAACACTGCCGGGAATTTGTGTATGAGCCAGAACTTGCAGGCCGTAGCAAACACCTAAAATGGGCACATCCCAGTCAAAAATATCCTGATTCAATTCGGGAGCATCTTCATCATTTACACTGAAGGGTGAACCGGAAAGAATAATGCCGCTGGGAGGGGTATCAGAAAAAGTGGCTAAGTCTTTATTGAAAGGCTGAATTTCGCAATAAACGTTTAATTCTCTGACCCGTCGAGCAATAAGCTGGGTGTATTGTGAACC
>DASSAY010000022.1:0-6288 GCA_035699185.1 Balneolaceae bacterium
TATACGGTTCTCAAAGCTATCACGGCTATTCACCTGGCGCGGAAATTGGAGCAGCGGTTTGAACGTCCCATAATTCCCGTTTTTTGGCTGGCAGATGAAGACCACGATTACGACGAAATCCGCCACCTTGAACTGCTTGCTGACAATGAGTTGAAGCGGTTTGAACTTCCCCCCAAAGCCAATCATCTTGCCCCCGTAGCTGAGTTGCAGATTCCGCCCGAGATTGAACAGTTGCGAGATGAAGTGCGGGAATCACTCCACAAAACCGAATTTTTTGATGATTTGTGGCAGTTGCTCGATCAATGCTTCACCCCGGGAAACACCTTTTTAGAAGCCTCGGGGCATTTTATGAGTGAACTGTTTTCCAAACACGGCTTGGTTTTGGCGGGGAGCAATTTCAAAGAAGTGAAGGAGTTGACCGGTGACTATTTGAAGGAATCTATTGCCGAAGCCGGAGACATCAGACAAAGCCTGGAGCAGCAAACCGAGGCCCTTTCCGCGGAGTTTCATCAGCAGGTGCATTTGTATGATTCGAATTTGTTTTACCTGGATGATGAGGCGGGCCGCTCAAAAATAAGCAGCAACGGCAACGGCTGGCAGACCGATAGCGGAAAAAAGTGGCAGACGAATGAACTGCTTGAAGCGATTGATGCCGGGCCTGAAAATTTTTCACCTAACGTATTTTTGCGTCCCGTTTTGCAGGATGCGTTGCTGCCTACTTTAGGCTATGTGGCCGGGCCCGGCGAAATTGCCTACTACGGACAGATGAAAAAAATGTACCGAAGCTTTGGGCTGGAAATGCCGGTGATTTTTCCGCGACTGAGCGCTACTATCATTGAGCCGGCAATCGAGCGTATTTTTAAAGAGCTGCCTTTCGAATTTCATGAGTACGAAAATCGAATCGAAGATTTAGAGACCGCTTATGTTGACCGTAGTGAACCCACCGACATTAAAGCACTTTTTGAGGAATGGAAAGAAAAGATTGAACAAATTGCCGGGCCGAAAAAGCAGAAAATAGCCGATATTGACTTCACGCTGAAAGCATCCGCCGATAAAACGACTGCCCTATATTTTAATGAGCTCGACAAGCTGAAAACCAAGGCGTACCGGGCGGTGAAGAAGCGGGATGAAATCCAAATGCAGCGCATTCGCAGAATCCGGGCTCATCTTTTCCCGAATGATGGTTTGCAGGAGCGAAGCATTTCAACCATTTTTTATATGAACCAGTACGGGCTCGATATTTGGGATAAGGTGCTGAAATCGCTGGATGAGGATGAAGGCTTTGATCATCATAAGTTGCTTTACCCCTAAATCCCCTAAAGGGGGACTTTTGGATCTGCTTATTTCAAAGATCGTTGCTCGGTAATATATTGTAGTTTGTAAATAAGCTTTTATTCACCGATTCGGGCAAAAACAAGTCCCCTTTAGGGGATTTAGGGGTTCATGAAGGGCAGTAAATAATAATTCGATTTATGGCTGTACAACGTCAAAAAGAACAGATACGTAAAAGGTTACTTGACCAAAGACAAGCTATATCATTCAAGGAATGGGAGACGTCATCAAAAATAATCATCGAAAAATTAAAACAACTCTCTATTTTTCGAGCCGCTAAAACCGTGCATTGCTATGTGTCTATAAATGAGCGGCGGGAGGTAAATACGCATCCGTTGATTAAGGAGATGATAGCAGGCGAAAAAAAGGTAATCATATCGAGAACAAAGTTTGCGGATGAAAGCCTTAGCCACTTTGAATTACATTCATTCGATGACCTTTCACCCAACAAATGGGGTGTTTTAGAGCCTGTAAAGGGCGAAAAAGCAGTAATTTCGGAAATAGATCTGGTGATTGTCCCCATGGTGGGGGGCGACGAAAAATGCAACCGCATCGGCTATGGGGGTGGCTTCTACGACCGCTTTTTGAAAGATGTTTTTTGTTCGAAAGTGGGTTTATGTTTTGAGCAAAATATCATCGAAAAACTGCCGATAGAGCCTTTTGATATTCCGCTTGATATGATCGTGACTGAAGGGCGGATTATTGGAGTAAAGGTATAAGGAAATTTGGTATAAGGTATAAAGTGTTCTGATTCGGAATTTTATCCCTTCAATTATTGCCGTGCTGGATCCGGCAATAATCACGGGACTCCGCTCCCTCAGCAATCCATAATCCTTTATTTTAAGCTCTTAATTATTCCTGCCAACTCTTTAACCCCTCTGTGATCCCTCCGTGTTACCTCTGTGTTAGCTCTGCCTTTTACACGAGGTGATACAGTTCTAAAGCAGAGGAGATATTGGTTTAGTAAGGCGTAGCTATCTTTGCGAATTGCTTTTTACCTTTTTTTAATTAATTTGTAGCATCAAATAGTTGTCTTATCCATTATGCATCGTTCATTTTTAAAATCATTACCCGTTATCATCGTCTTTTTGATGATGATTTTTATAAAGCCAAAAGCCGTCCATGCCCAGGCTTTACCTTTGCCTGAGGGCGTCGGTTTATCCATTAAAGCGACCAGCTACGGGGCTGAAATTTATGTGCCTATTTCGGTCGGCGAGCAGTGGGATATTGGCTTGCAGTATGTACAATTTTGGCCGCGGGCTTATTATAGTAAACTTCCTGAACCGCAAAGCATGGGATTGAAAGCCCGCTACTTTTTCAGTCCATCAAAAACAGGCCACTTTATAGGCATGTTAATTGCAGCCAACGGATTTGAGGATCAACGATATGAAAGTCCTGTCGATTACACACCCGTTCTGGGTGCTTCGTACGGTTACGAATTGCCATTAGTCAAAGATTGGCTGATGATGGGGTTTGAAGTAGAAGGAGGGGTCGGAACCGGGTGGGATGGCTACATCGGCGCGGGAATCTCGCTGGCTTTTTATCATTGATTTGAAGCTAATCAGCTTTCAGTATTTTAGCTGTTGCTGAAGGCTACAGCTGACTGCTTTACCAAGATTTTCAAGCAGATAATTTAATATTTTTGTAACAATTCAGCTTTATTGACGTATTATGGTGCAGGAGGAAAAATTATGGCTCAGACAAGACAAAAAACCCGACAGCGTAACCTGGATTCTGTAATGGATTTTGGAGATGATGAACTTCAATCTACCTTACACGAATTCATGAAGGATGAGAAAAAAGAAAACACGAATATCTGGAATTTCGCTACCATTGCAGGTATAGCTATCTTTTTTGTGGGCGTGGTGTACATCATTCAATCGCTATTTCTGGAAGCAGGAAGTGATTTATCAGATTTGATTAGTGCCATGCCCGTTATCGGGGGCATTTTGGTCACCCTTGTAGGCTTTGGTTTTTTGGTGGGCGACCGCAAAAACAGAAGGCGCGAGAGAAAGCGAAAAAGACAGCAAAAATCTCAGAAATTTGATTTCGATTTCGAGGGTGATGAAAGCGGTGAGTACGAAGATTATACCTTAAACAATGACTTAGGCAGCAAAAAAAAATCAAAAAACAAGCGCTCAGCGGCCTATAATTATAATCGTAAATATGATGCTTATGCCTTCGGCCGGTCTAAAAAGTTGTACAAATCGCGCACCGACAAAAAATGGGCCGGGGTTTGCGGGGGACTGGCAAAATATTTTGGTATCAGCTCAACTGTAATTCGCTTGCTGTTTGTTATTACGTTCTTTGCGGGATCGGGCGCATCTCTTCTGCTTTACATCGCCCTGTCTATTGCCCTCGATAAAGAGCCGCCCGAGTTGAAGGATGATTTTGATTATTGATGACGGGAGGCAGGTGACGGGCGACCGAATGTCATCCGTCAACGGTCATCCGTCTTTTATCGGTCTCTGCGAGAAACCAGTTCAATTCAGCGAGATGATTACTATATTCCCGCAACCTATTGAATTAAAATCACCTACACGTGTTTATAACTTTTGAAGGCATTGACGGAAGCGGTAAATCGACTCAAATCGAGCGATTAAAAAAACGGTTGCAGCAAGAGGGCAGGGCGGTCGAAATTTTTCGTGATCCGGGTGGACCCGAAGTTTCGGAACGGGTGCGCGAAATTTTGCTCAGTCCCGATTTTGAAATTGATCCCGTTACCGAGCTCTTGCTTTTTTCGGCTGCCCGCTCGCAGTTAATGGCCGAAAGCGTACTGCCCAACCTTGAAAAGGGTAAAGTAGTAATTCTGGATCGCTTTTATGATTCAACAACAGCCTATCAGGGGTACGGACGAGAATCTGTTTCACTCTCCGAGATTCACAAAATGAACAAAATTGCCAGTCACGATCGCGAGCCTGATCTCACTATTTATATGAAGGTATCGCTTGATGAAGCTCAAAAACGAATGGCATCCAAAGAAAAAGACCGGATAGAGCAGGCTGAAAATTCATTTTTTGAAAAAGTAATTAAGGGATTTGATAGCCTGTCCGAAACTGAAAAACGCTTTTTTACCGTTGATGCTACCCAGGATGCCGGGCAGGTTCACACTTTAATCTGGAAACATGTTAAAGCTCATTTTTAGAAGTTCAACAACTATAACGAAGAGAGGGCTTGGAATTAAAAATTAAAAGATGGCGCAAAATTTATTGAAAACGGAGTAAAAAATGCTTATATTTAAACCAATATGGGTAAATCCTTATCATCTTTTATCATCGTTCCAATAAAATTTTAACCAACCTCTTGAGTAAATAAAATTATGGCGCACGAAAGAATTGAAGTTAACCTAAAGTTAGCTAAGGTCTATGAGTATCTAAGCGATCCCACAAATTTTCCTCACTTCTTCCAACGGATAGACCGCGTTAATAAAATCAATTCTCAGACCTTTGAGTTCTCAACCAAACTTAGCGGTAAAGGGTTTCAATGGACTACCAACATTATCGATAATCTGCGAAATACCCGTTTTGCCTGGATTACCATCAACGGTAATTTAAATCAAACCGGAACCATCCGCTTCACTCCGCTTGATAATGGCGAACGAACCCGCGTTGATTTTAGTCTCGACTACCGCACTTTTTATGGAGAGCCTGAAGAAGAATTAGCAAAATTTATTGAAGGTTTATCACCGCAAATGAAGAAAGACCTTCAGCGATTTAAAGAAGAAGCAGAAGCCGGTACGTTTAAAGAAAAGGCCGATGCCACGCTTGAGGAAATGAAAGAAGCAGTAGCTGAAGAAGAGGAAGCTGCCGCATAAAGTTTCTTTTTTTTGCGACATTAAGGATGCACGCTTAATAATAGTGTGCATTTTTTTTATCCGGTAAATGCATTGCAGCATGAATTTATCTTCATTCCTTCAAAGCGATCAATCTAACGATCCGCATTATCTGCTGATTGGCAATCCTGTAGGACACAGCCTGTCTCCCTTCATGCACAATTTGGCTTTGAGTGATTTGGGAATTAAAGCCCAATATTTTGCCATCAACCTTCAGGAAAACGAATGGACAAAACTGGCTGCCCATTTTAATGATGATGCTTTTCTGGGGGCGAATATCACCATCCCTTATAAACAGTTGATGATGGATTATGTGGACGAAATTGATCAATCTGCAGCCGAAATCGGAGCCATCAATACCGTAGTAAAAAGTGATTATAGGTTGAAGGGCTTCAATACAGATATAGATGGCTTTTTATCTCCATTACGAGAATTCCAAGATGAATTAAGGGGTGAAGGAGTGATCGTTTTCGGTTCTGGTGGCGCATCGCGAGCCATTGTAGCGGCGCTTAACGAGCTGCAAATGAAACCGGTAAAACTCGTTTCCCGAAGTCCCGCAAGAGTAAATGCTTTTAAAAATTCAGGGATTGATGTCATTTCTTATGATGAATGGCCGGCCTTTTCAGATGATGCCCGACTCGTTGTCAATGCTACGCCGCTCGGAATGGATCCTAACGTTAACCAGTCTCCAGTTCGCGAAACGGAAAAACAATTTTTGGGGGATAAAATCTGTTACGATATTGTTTATAATCCCTTAAAAACCAAATTCCTGAAAATGGCGAAAGAAGTGGGAGCGAGGCCTATCGGCGGACTTGAAATGCTCATTCAACAAGGCAGCCGCTCGTTTGAATTATGGACAGGAAAACCCTTTCCGGTTGAAATGATAAGGACAAAACTGCATGAAAAATTTGAAGACTGATTTCTCCCTTATTTATCCCAATTCTTTGAGTGAAGATGATGAAATTCAAGCCTGTTTTTCATTAAAAAATGGACATTTTAATGCTCAAAGTGCTGTTCCCGGCCTTAACCTGGGGTTTAATACTCCCGAAAAGAAAGAACGTGTTACCAAAAATCGCTCTGCCTTACTTTCCGCTTTAAATATCGATGCAGATTGGATCGCCTAT
>DASSAY010000023.1:0-5505 GCA_035699185.1 Balneolaceae bacterium
ACGCTGAATAAAATCAAACTGCTGCAGGCATCACTCCCCGTGGTGATGATCACCAAAAGCGAGGAAGAAGCAATTATGGAGGAGGCCATCGGCGGCAAGATTTCGGATTATTTGATCAAGCCGGTAAATCCCAATCAAATTTTGCTGACGATTAAGCGCATTTTGGAGCGGCGCCGTATCCGCAACGAAAAATTCGCTCAATCTTACCTGCGGAATTTCAATAAAATATCCGACCGCATAAGTGAAACCACGGGCTGGGCAGAGTGGATCAATATTTATAAGCAGCTAACGCAGTGGGAGATTGATTTGGAAAGCGGGGAGGAATCACTCCGCCAGGTGCTGAATGATCAATACCGCGAAGCGAACAAAATGTTCGGGCGATTCATAAACGATCATTACAAAAACTGGCTGCAGCATTCTACGCCGAAACGCCCCGCGCTTTCTATCGATATCGTTGATGAATATGTGCTGCCGCATGTAAAAAACGGCCAAAAAACGCTTTTTCTGGTGATTGACTGCATGCGCTACGATCAATGGCTGGTTTTCCAGAATTTGTTGAGTGATGATTACAGCATCGACATGGATTTTTACTATTCCATTTTGCCCACCGCCACGCCTTATTCGCGCAATGCCATTTTTTCGGGCTTGTTTCCGCTCGAAATTCAGCAGGAATATCCCCATTTATGGCAGCAGGGCGAGGACGAGCGGTCGCTTAACCGGTATGAACAAGAATTGCTGATGAAGCAGCTCGAACGCAAGGGCATCGACAAAAAGTTAGCGTACGAAAAAGTGCTGAATATCGAGGAGGGACGGAAAGTCACCGAAAATATTCATAATTATTTACAGGTTCCGCTTAGTACGTTCGTTTATAATTTTGTGGATACACTGGTTCATTCGCGCTCCGATTCTGATGTGCTTCGCGAAATCGCCCCCGATGTGCCCGCTTTTCGCTCGCTGACCAAAACGTGGTTTCAGCATTCATCACTCAATGATATTTTTAAAATTCTGGCTGATGAAGAAGTGGTGATTGTGGTAACCAGCGATCACGGCGCCATCCGCGCCTTGCGGGATACCAAAGTGTACGGTAACAAGGATACATCAAACAGTCTTCGGTATAAATACGGGCGTAATTTAACAGCTAATGAAAATGCGACTATTTTAGTTGACAGGCCTGAAGAATATTTGCTGCCGGCTCCCCTGCACAGCAATAATTACATCATCGCCAAAGAGGATTACTATTTCGTATATCCTACCAATTATCACCGCTATCGCGACCGTTACCGAGACACTTTTCTGCATGGCGGCGCAAGCATGGAAGAGATGATTTTGCCCATCGCTACCTTGCGTCCGAAGGGGATGCTGTAGGTCGGGCATCTTGACCGGATAGCTGCAATTGGGATGAAGGAAACTACTAAGCCTTTTATTATCAATTTAGAAGTAATTATTGCTTGAAAGCTTAAAAATGACTAAAAACAATGAGTTTACCACTCACTCACCTGAGGAAACGCTTTTACTGGGTGAAGGATTTGCGAAAGCTTTAGAGCCGGGTGATGTGGTTTGCCTGAAGGGCGATTTGGGCGCGGGGAAAACACACTTTGTGAAGGGAATGGCCAGGGCATTTGGGATTGATCCGGCAGCGGTAACTTCACCAACCTTCACGCTCATCCATGAATATTCGGGGACAAAAAATTTATATCATTTCGATTGCTACCGGATGGAATCACCCCGTGAAGCACTTGAAATAGGAGTCGAAGAATATTTTTATGGAGATGGCGTTTGTGTTATCGAATGGCCGGAACGCATTCATGCTCTCATTCCGCCGGAAGCCATTTGGATTTCCATCGAGGCGCCGGATGCAAACACACGAAAATTTGTCATTTCCAAAAAAGGAATGTAATTCCGATATTTTACCCATGCCAAGAGACAGACTATCATATCGACTGGATCGTCTGCCGGTGATTTATCCTTTCCACCGGCGCGCGGATAATAATATTCAGCTGGGAGATTTGGTGTATTACGGCCCGAGTCCCGAATTTTATGGTATCGGAGAAGTGGTGCGCTGCCTTGATAATCATTGTATCGTCGATTTTCGCGGCACCGGCATTTTAGATATTCAGAAAGACGCGCTGTCGATGAAGTATTTGATTCCCATCCACAAGCTTAATCTTGGCGATATTTTAAAAAGCACCTGAGGGAAATTCGAAATCCTAATGACTAAAATCCGAAACGGTTGCTTTTGAATTTTGATCATTCTGATGTGATTTTCTCCTTCCCATCAGCCAAAGCAAGATGCTTACCGCCAATCCCGGGTAGAACGGCTGAATTCCCAGAAAGTTAAAATCGTAGGTACCCTCGCTGGTTAGCGTTCCTAAAATCAGCCAGCCCAAAGAAACGCTGATACTGATCAACATCATCGGGAATGCCCATTTTTTTTTGAGTGAAAAAAGTGGCAGGTACACGCCGAGCACGGGAATCAGCAGGCCGGGAATCATCACCGAGCCGATTACATACCATAAATTAATAACACTGGGATAAACAACGATGAGTAAAAGCCCAAGCACGGCCGCGATGAGTGTACTTATTCGGGTGAGGGTGTTATTCTCGGTATCAGGGAAAATTTTAACCAGCAAATCACGCCCGAGCGTTTGTCCCGAAAGAAACAGATAGCTGTCCAGTGTGGACATAATGACAGCCAGCAAGCCCACAAAGAATAATCCCTTCAAACCTATGGGCAGAATTTCATTCGCCAGGTAGGGATAAACCATAGCCGGTTCAGCCAAATCGGGACCCAAAATGGCCCAGCCGTACATTCCGCAGAAGAGAGTGAGAAAATCAAAAAGAGACCACAGCAAGATGGAAATAAAAATTCCTTTTTTCGCGGTTTCCGGTGTTTTGGCCGCTGCCGCCCGCTGATGAAAACTGGGATCAACAAAAGTCCAAAGAGCAATGAAAAACCAGACCAGAATATATTGTAAATCTTGTCCCCCGGTAATATCGCGATAATTGGCCGGAACGGTTTCCCAAAGTTTACCTAAGCCGCCAAACTCAAAAGCGGCAAAAAAGATCATAAAAATGAAGCTTCCGAACATGAGCACAATTTGCAGCATATCGGTTCGCACCACGGCGCCAAAACCGCCCATACTCACATAGCCGACCGAAAACAGGGCTACGGCGGCAGAATACCACATAAAATGGCCCGCTCCGCCCGTCAAATATTGAAAAATGAGGCCCAGCATGAGGATGTACGGCGCGGGACTCACCAGCACGAAAATAGGGACGGCCGAAAAACGCCCTGCCTTTTCGCCATACACATTGCCGATGGCTTCGGGCAGGGAGAGTGCTTTATTCATGCGGATTTTTCCCGCCAGCAGCCACGCGAACAGGGCTGAAAAAATGTAAAACGGAAGGCCAAAAAGCAGCCATTGCGAAATCCCAAACTGGTAACTGTATTCACCCACGCCCAAAATACCGCCGTACCAGGTTGAAACAAGCGTGGCCACAAAAGCCGCCAGGCTCATTTTTCGTCCCGATAGCAGGAAGGACTCTTCATCCGTTCCTTCCCACTCCCGCCGTTTTGAAAGGTAAATCAGCAGGCCGAAATAGACGAGAATGACGCTCCAGTCGAGGATGGTAAATTCGAGTTCGCTCAACAGTACAGGTTTGATTAAAATTGGGGTGAAAGATATTTGTTCGGAGAGCTCGATTCAACTAAACTTAAAGGCTCTCACAGGGACGCGAAGTCGCAAAGTTTTTTCTCCGCGCCTTAGCGGCTTTGCGTGATTTTTTTTGCTATGAAAATGAGCAAATCATCCGTTTGATGAGTGATTTCTACCGGGCTCTCAATCACTTCATTCGAAGAACCATCGTGCACGCCATTTTCCAGCGGTTCATTCTTCAAGGGGTATTTGAGTCCCGAAGTAGTGATGCCGTTCACCCTGCCTGACAGGGGAAACAGTGAAACCGGGGTGCCGGGCGGGAGATCAATGGCAAACCGCCGCGGAATTAGAAAAGTATCGCCAAAATTATCTTTGAATACGATTTCTTCAAACTGATTATCAAATTGCTTCAATACAGATAAATTTTTCAAAGTGTGATCTAATCGCTTGCCGGTCGCGCCCAAAACCTGAACGTGCGTTCCCTGTTTTTTAAGCGCCAGTTGTAACGCTTTTTCCAGGTCGTTTGAATATTGATCTGGATCAAAAACGACTTCAAAAGTATCATCACTCCGTGACTCAAAGCTATCTAAATCGCCGATTACTACATCGGGTGTTTGGCCAAAATCTCGGGCAATATTTCCACCCCCGTCAGCGGCGATGAAATAATCGCAGGCAGAAAAAGCGCTTAAAAAAAGCTGCTTAGAAGGCGGGTCTCCGTTGCACAGGATCAGAATATGCTTCATCATAAGCTAAATCGGTTTTGAAGAAAAGTCGTGTCCAATAATACGGCAAATACGAGTCATATTTTAACCGAAAAAAATATTGCTTTCTTCAATTCAATGTACCATTTTAATAGGCTTATTTTTGGCGGTAATTCCATATTATGTTTGAAGAATTAATTCAGAGACTAAAAAGTTTTCGTACGGTCGGTGTGTTTTCACATATTCGTCCCGACGGTGATTGCATCGGCGCACAAGTAGCTACCTGCATTTGGCTGCAAAAAAACGGCATTGAAGCCTATGCCTTTAATGATGATGATGTGCCCTTAAATTTGCGCTGGCTGGCTGATTTTTTCCCCATCCAGAAGCCGGATGAAAAGACGTTAAAAAAGTGTGATGCGTTTGTGCTGCTCGACGGCAATTCACCCAAACGGTTCGGAACGTACTCGGATTATATCGAAGATGATCCTAAACCCAGTTTTATGATCGATCATCATCCCGACCCGGTTAATGGATTTGATCTTGCCATCTCGGTCGAAGAGGCGTCATCAACCTGCGAACTTATTTTCCACCTCTATTTGCAGAATGATATTTCTCAGATTGATGCGCGGGTAGCCAAAGCGCTTTTCACCGGACTCATCACTGATACCGGCTCCCTTCAGTACGACAGCGTCACTTCCGAGACGATGAACGTGGCCTCAGAATTGTTGCGGTTGGGGAATTTTCGTCCCAATGAAGTGGCGGAAAGAGTGTTTTCGAATAAAAATTTGGCTCAGCTTCACCTGCTAAGCCGGGCGATGGGCACGATTAAATTATTCGAGGACAATCAGATTGCGATTATGTACGTTACCAAACAGATGCTCGAAGAAACTAATACAACCAATGACGATTGTGAAGGTTTTGTGGCCTATCCGCTTAGCATTACCGGCATTAAAGCAGCGATTTTGTTCAAAGATCTGGGCGAAGGTATAAAAATGAGCCTTCGCTCGAAAAGCGATGATGTTAATGTGAATGAGTGGGCACGCGAAATTGGTGGGGGCGGCCATAAAAAAGCATCCGGGGCGTGGCATCCGGGGCCGCTCAAAAAAGCAATCGAAGACGTGGTTGATATCGGTTCGACGCATCTTTTA
>DASSAY010000024.1:0-2209 GCA_035699185.1 Balneolaceae bacterium
TATCTTTTATTGTTTAAGTTGCTACTAAAGCACAAAAACACGAATAATCATTATCGAATTTGAGCTTTAATAGCAAAATTTTTTGTATCTATATATGAATGCTAAACCTGTTAACTCAACTTCTTTTAAAAAATCATAACCTGTATTAAAAATTTATGACAGGCAAATAAAAAATTTAGTGTTTTCGTGGCGAAACACTACAACGATTTTGCTCCTTTAAATCCTATTTTCATCAAATCCCAATATGAAGAATGCTTTTTGATGGATTCCTGCATCAATTCGCGGGATTTCTTCGTCGGTTCGTTATCAATGGTGAAGAATTTTCGCCCGAAATCGCAAATCAAATTGGGGACATCTTTAAACATTTTAGGGTCATGCAGCATGTGAACGGCATCCTGAAATCCGCGGATGTCTTTCATCACATAACTTTCATCCAGTGCTTTGCGATATTCTTTCAAAGTATTTGCGGAGAAATCACCCTTTTCTTTTGCCCGGGTGATGGTTTCTGCAGCTAAAATTCCCGACCGCATGGCAAAATCCATTCCCTGGATGGCTTTACCTGCATTCAGCAACAGGTTCGCCGATTCCCCGGCCAGTAACACGCCGTCTTTGTAAACTTCTTTCGGCATCGCCCGCATATCACCCGAAGAAACCACATGAGCCGAATATTCGACCACTTCACCGCCTTTAATAGTATCAGCAATCACGGGATGACTTTTAAAATGATTCAAAATATCCTGCGGCCTTTTTACTTTTTCGCGCATGTCTTTGATTCCGGCTACCAGTCCCAGTGAAATGGTATCGCGGTTGGTATAAAGGAACCCACCGCCCTCAACGCCATCGGTTGCGTAGCCTACAAATTCATTCGACATTCCGCTGAGTCCGTTGAGCTGAAAACGATCTTCAAGCACTTTTTGGTCGTAACGGATCACTTCTTTAATGCCCGTAAGCATGTGATCGGCTGGTACATAATCATCCTGCAAACCCACTTGTCGGGTAAGCAAATTGTTGACCCCTTCCGCAATAATCACACTGTCAGCATGAAATTCTTCTTCGCCGGTTCGGATACCTATGGCCTTGTCGTTTTCCATCAGCACTTCATCCACCTTGATGTTTGTAGCGATGAAGGATTCCATGGCAAAATCACTGGCGTCGATCTGTTGCTGCACCTTATCGGCCAGCCAGCGGTCGAATTTTGAGCGCAAAACTACAACTCCGCTGTAGGGCGGCTCGTTGAAGTGTGATGATTTGAAATCAACAGAAAAAGTGGACTGATCATCCATGAACGTAAGGCGCCGGTGATTGATGAAGCGCTCCCAGCCACCGTCTTCTTCCTCCCAGTATTCGGGCACGAGCCTGGCCAGGTCATTGCCCCAAAGCACTCCGCCCGAAACATTTTTTGATCCGGCAAATTCACCCCGTTCAATAAGCAGGAATTTCATGTTGTTTCGTGCCAAAATCATCGCTGCTGCTAATCCCGCAACCCCCGCGCCAACGATTATACAATCGAACTTTTCGTCCATGTATTTTTTAAATTAACTCTTATTAGTTATAAAGAATCTGCTGCCTGCATCCTGCTTCCTGCCGCTTCTTAAAAGTAGGCAGTGGCAGTTGCAGGAGGCAGTTGTTAACAAAGCCAGAAATTTATGACTTTAGTTTCTTCAATTCCTCAATAAACGGTGGCAACACCTTATACAGATCGCCCACGATGCCGTAATCAGCGATATCAAAAATAGGCGCATCGGGATCTTTGTTGATGGCTACGATCACTTTACTGTTCGCCATTCCCGCCACGTGCTGGATCGCTCCCGAAATTCCCACCGCGATATACAACTGGGGTGAAACGACCTTCCCGGTTTGCCCGATTTGCAGACTGGGATCCATAACTCCGGCTTCGGTCAGCGCGCGCGATGCTCCAACTCCCGCATTCAACAGTGAAGCCAGTTCGTTAACCAATCTTTGTCCTTCTTCATCCTTGGCTCCGCGCCCCGCCGACACAATCGTCTCCGCTTCCGAGAGATCAATTTTATCGCCCGAAGCGCTGATAATATCCCTAAGGGTTGATTTTATTTCGCTTTCATCAATGCTGAAATCAACATTCACTACTTCGCTGTCGGCTTCCTTTTCATCCAGATCATAAGAGCCGGAACGGACGGAAATCAGAATTTGATCGCCTGTAGCCATATTTTTGGAAAGAATCTTAGCAGCC
>DASSAY010000025.1:0-3036 GCA_035699185.1 Balneolaceae bacterium
AGGGGTTTGGGGTGGGTCAGCTTTTGAGGGAAAAGCTAATTTGTTGTGGTGATTGTTTCTTACCTTGATCATCCTACTTCAGCCACCTATTCAAATAATCAACATAAGAACCATACAGCAAATAATAACTTTCAGCGTTAAACGCTACGCCGTGCGCACCCGGGGGAAACATTTGAAAATCAACGCCGATGCCCCTGCTTGTCAGTTCCGTCAAAAGCTGGTAGGTGTTTTGCACATGCACGTTTTCATCCTGCACGGCATGAGACAGCAGCAAATGGCCTTCCAGATTTCCGGCATGGGTCGTTACCGCACTTTGGATATAGCCGTCGCGATTATTTTCGACCAGTCCCATATAGCGCTCGGTGTAAATGCTGTCGTACAGCCTCCAATCAGTAACGGGAGCGGTACAAACACCTACAGCAAAAACACCGGGATGGGTAGTCATCGTATAAGCGGTCATATAACCGCCGTAACTGTGTCCGCGAATCGCCATATTTTCACCGTCTACCCAGCTTTTTTCAGCCATATATTGTGCCGTTTCCACAAAATCATGGGACTCCCATTTGCCCAGCTGCTTATAAACAACTTTTTCAAAATCCCGGCCATAGCCGCCGCTTCCGCGGTTGTTTACATTCACGATTACATAGCCTTCCTGGGCCAGATATTGCACCCATCCGCCGGTAGCAAAGGCATTATAAACGCCCTGCGCACCGGGACCACCGTAAATATTCATCACCAAGGGGTAACTTTTAGTTGAATCAAAACCGATAGGCTTGATTACCGAACCATCCAATTGCTGTCCGTCGCTGGTGGTAAAGGTAAAGAGCTCTTTGGCGGCATAAACATGGTCTTCAAGGTATTCGTACACATCCGCGTTATCGTCCAGCACTTTGATTAACTCACCGTCGATGCTGTGAAGCTCTACCTGCGCGGGTGAGTTAATGTTTGAATAACTATCCACAAAATATTTGGCGTTCGGGGACACATTGATATTATGGGTACCCGGCGTTTGGGTGATTTTTACCTTACCCGTTCCGTCAAAATTGATAGCATAAAGGTGGCGCTGCAAGGGTGATACTTCCGTGGAGCTGTAATAAATACGCTCGTCATCATAATCAACCGCATGCACATAAGTAACTTCCCATTCTCCTTTCGTAACCTGGTTGATCAGTTCACCATCATAATTATAACGGTAGATGTGGCTCCAGCCGTCGCGATCGGAAATCCCAAGAAATTCCTCGCGGTCATCGGGGAAGAAAAACAGGTGGTTGATGCCGGCGAAAAAGTCAAAGATATCAATCCAGTACTTCGATTTTTCCTGCATCACCAAGTGGCTTTCACCCGTAGTTACATCACTAAAATAGAGCTTTAAGTGGTCCTGCGGACGATTTAAATGCACAATAGCGAGCTGGCCTTTATTCGCGGTCCAGTAAATTCGGGGGATGTAGCCTTCATTTAGCGGTACATTCATCCAGTTTAGATCACCCGAGCTTACATTAATTGCACCAATGCGCACTTCAGGATTTTTGTCCCCTACTTGGGGATAGGGGATGGGATCGTACTGCACGTGATGCCCGGAATAATCAGGCAGCATGTACAGGTGAACGTCCCGCTCGTCGGTTTGCCAGAAAGCGATATACTTGCTGTCGGGTGACCATTCCCAGGCTTGCGCCAGGCCGAATTCTTCTTCATACACCCATCCGTAACGGCCGTTATAAAAATACTTTTTCCCGGTGTCGGTCAGCTGTTTCTCCTTTCCTGAATCGATAAAATAAACAAACAGATCGCCGCCGCGTTCATAACCAATTTTTTCTCCGTCGGGTGAGAGTTCGGCGGTTCGCGCGTCCTCAACCAACAGCGTCAATTCGCCTTTTTCAATTGAGTATAAATAGTAATCCGAAATGCCCGATTTACGATAAACGGGACGGAAGTTCGAGCGAAAAACGATGTATTTGGAATCTTCTGACCACTGGAAGGAGTCGTATTTGAAAGGCTCTCCGCTGTCCGGAAAGACTAAACCTTCACCCGTAAAAACCAGCATATCTTTCTCGGTTGAAGGCTTATAAGCACGAATTTGATAGCTTTGCGCATCCGCATCGTACTGCATATATGAGTAGCGGTTGCCTTCGTCAATCCAGATTAAGTTTCGGGGAGCATCATACCCACGAAGTTCACGGCTTGATGTAAGGGCGTCTTTGAGATTCTTATAACGCTCTTTTTGCGGAGCTTGCTGCTGCGTTTGTTGTTCCTGCTGTTTTTGTTGAACCGCCTGTTGAGATGTTGAACATCCCCAGGCAAACACGCTAAGCACCAGGCTGAGGGCGAAATATTTGAGGGAAGGTATTTTGTTTTCCATTATTCTGTTATTCATTAGGGTTTAAAAAAGAGTAACTTTGTACATTGAAGCGCCTGCTTCGATCGGAATATTCTTTGGCTCAGCAATCTTTCTTTCCCAAGCAGGCGCTTGGGGTTACATCACGCGTTTAAATCTTTAATCAGATCATCCATTCTGCTTTCCAATTCTTCGGTCGCTTCATCAAAATCATTGCGGTTTTGAATTTCCGTATTCACACTGCAATAGAATTTAATTTTCGGCTCGGTTCCCGACGGACGAACGGTAACTCTGGAACCATCATCAGTAATAAACTGGAGTACGTTTGATGCAGGAAGGGCGATGGTTGAAGTTTCGCCTGATTCTATATTCTTTTCTTCCTGCGTTTTAAAATCTTTAATGGTTACTACTTTTGAACCTCCGAGCTTAGCAGGAGGAGATTGCCGGTAATTTTTCATCATGCTTTGAATTTCTTCGGCTCCTTTTTTCCCTTTTTTATAAACCGATACCAGCTTTTCTTTGAAGTATCCATATTCCAGGTAAATATCAAGGAGTGTTTCATACAAGCTGCTACCCTGATCTTTATAAAAAGCGGCCATTTCGGCAATGATGGCGGCGGAGACGATGGCATCCTTGTCCCGCGCGTGTTCACCGATCAGGTAGCCGTAACTTTCTTCCGCACCGGCGATAAACTGCTTTTTGCC
>DASSAY010000026.1:0-3213 GCA_035699185.1 Balneolaceae bacterium
CGCTTCAGGAGTACAACTCCTTCGCAGTGGTTAGAAAGCACCGAGAAATCACAGAGCGTTTCTCCGTGAAGCTTCGTGTATTCTCTGCGAAACTCAGTGTAATAATTAGCAATTATCTTAGACAAAGGGAAATTTTAATCATTTACAAGGGCTTGTTTACAAGCCGCCAGATCTTTTTGCGCAGGTTCATAATCGGGAGCAATTTTTAAGCATTGCTCAAAATACGAAATGGCTTCTTCGTACTTGCCTATATGCTTTAAAATAAAGCCGATGTTATTATAAGCTTCGTGAAACTTAGGATCTAATTCGATAACTTTTTTATAGCAACGTCCCGCTTCAATCGTGTTGTTCGAGCGCAGGTGATGATTTCCAAGATTGAAGAAACCCATCGCATCATCGGGATTAATTTTAGTGATATATTCAAAAAGCTCGCGGGCTTTGTCGGTGTCTTCGGCCAGTTCATAAATATCAGCGAGATTGTTGAGAGCGGGAACGTAACCGGGCTGAATATCAAGTGCGTTCAGGTAATGGTTTACGGCTTTGTCGATTTGCTGCGAGTCAAAAAAAGTATTGGCAAGGTTGAAATGAACTTTGAAATCATCGGGATTTTTATCCAGCGATTTTTTGTAGGCCTCGACCGCTTTCTCGTAATCGCCCAGCATCTGGTAGCCAACGCCTAATTCGTTAAGCAGTCCCGCATCACCCGGCGCTTCTGCTAATTCTTCTTTGATTTCCGAAATTTGTGCTTCGATCTGATTCATAAAAGGTAAAATAAGAAAAAGATGAAAATTATTCTCAAAGTGATGTCGTAGTTTTATAGCAAAAGTGTTATACAGAGGAACACGGAGAATTCACAGAGCCGCACAGAGTTTTCTCCGTGACACTCTGTGCATTCTCTCTGAAACTCTGTGCAACGATCAGTAGTAGTTTTATAACTGTCGCCCCACAAACAAAAAATAGTTCCATAAGCCCAGGTACACTTCATTCACTTCTGTTTCAACCACATCAAACTTTTGTTGAAGCAAGGGCAGGAACGAGCCGCTGAAATCGACGTGATTCAGGTTCATCCATCTTCGAAACCACTCGACGGGTGAGGTGTTGAAATCAACGACCGCAACATAGCCGCCTGGTTTTAGGTTTTGGGAAATTCGTTCTAAAATATACTCACCGTGATGGCCGAACATAGTCAGGGAATAGGAAAGCAGAATGAGGTCGAAGGATTTTAGTTCCAAATCACCCGATAAATAGTCGGCATTGATGAGCTGAATCCTTTTCGTTCCCTTCACTCTTTTTCTTGCCACTTTCAGCATATCAGATGAAAGGTCAATACCGGTGATTTGAGTACTGGGGAACCGATTTCGAAGTCGCTTAAGATTTCTGCCTGTACCGCAGCCGATTTCCAGAATCCGGGCCTGCGGCGGAAGGGGCGGAATCATTTTCAGAATTTTATTCCGGCCAAAGAGAAAAGTCCATCGACTGGCATCATAAACATAAGAATGGAATTTATAATAATCGCGAACTTGCTCGCTGTGTGATTTTCCCTTATTTGTACGCCCCGCAGTCATTATTGAACAATTCCCAGATGAGTAGTTTCGTAGGTGCCCACCCGATCTTTTTGGTGTAAGTCGGCAGTTATTTTGGGCTGAAAAGCTACCTTTTCAAAAACAAAATCAGGCAGAAAATCCAACGCGTTACCGGCAGAACGAAACAGGATTCGGGCGCCTGCTTTTGAATTAGCCAAAATATGTTTCCATTCTTCTGCCAATAAATCATTCCGGCCATTGGCCATCCAATCCTGATGATCGAGCAGCACAAAATGAGAATATTGCCCGGGGTGCTGTTTCAGAAAATCCAAGAGGGTAGAAGTATGTGTGTTAATGCGGTCAACCCGCTTGTGCAGCTTTTCAAAGTGTGGTTTGAGTAAATAATTGGGGCAGCAGTCTTTACTGTAAGAACCGGTTAAATAAACCCGCCAGAAGTAATTATCGTGGATGGGAATTTCAGTAAACACATGACGCAAAGCTTTTCGGATGAACTCCGGAAGCCCCGCATCATACTTTTCATCAATCAAATCGAGCTGCACGGCCGGAACGCCCAGCATAGCCATCGTGGGACGCTGCCGCATGAGCCATTTATGAAACGCGGTCCACAGGTGCGGCTCGATTTCATCAAAATAATACGCTTGTTCTGCCCGGCTTTCAGCCTTTAGCAGTTTTAGAATCTGTGGATAAAGCCCTTTTCGCTGAATTCTGTTGTAAATCATTCGGGCCACTTTGCCGGAAGTGCCCCTGAAGTAAAAACCGGATGATCGCAGCGAGGGGGTGAAGTATGAAATATGCTCATCCCAGAAAAGGCAGGCTTCCGGCGATAAAAATCTTTTTAGCTGACGGCCATAAATAAACTCAGCGCCGTCTTTTCTTCCTTCACCGAAAAAGTCCCAGAGCAACGAGTAATTTCCCCGTTTTAAAAGCGCTTTTTTAAGATCCAGTAAAGCATTTTGAGCGGGATTGGTATCTACGCAATGAATAGTTTTCGGGTCATCAAGCAGATAATCCAAAGCATTGCCGCCCGCACTGGTGAGCATTACAACGCTGCTTTCCGAATCTAAATGCAACAATTGGCGGTCAATCCGCGGATCTTCCCAGCAGGTATTATAAACCAGCTTGTTGGAAACAATATTCCGGAATAGCCGCTGTTGAAAATGTTCAACAATATTCGATAACTTTTTCATGAAGGCTCAAAAGTAAGGAAATAATGTGTAATTGGTGTGAATGACAGATCGAGATTTATCTCGATAAGTCATTTCTAAGATTCTCGACACAAATGTCGGAGCTATAAATCAAATTTTTAACTGCGGTTCCATCTGAAATTTGTATCTTACCGCTTAATTTGAAAAAATTAAACGATTGATATGGCCAAAAAGAAAAAGGACAAGACAACTTCGAATAACTCGAAAAAGGTCTCAGAAAGTTCTGAAGAAAATAAACGGGAGCATCTCAGCAAAAATTATGAAATGCTGATAAAAAGGCTCAAAGAAGAGCGTGACAATTTGCAAACCGAGATGAACCATGAGTATCGCGAAGCCCGGCGCTATGTGCGTGAAAATCCCGAAGAAGGAGTGCTCATCGCTTTTGCAGGTGGCATTGTGTTGGGTTATGTGCTGGGTAAGCTTGGTAAGTAAAAAGAAGAGGAGCTTGAATAAAATTCGACGGT
>DASSAY010000027.1:0-3440 GCA_035699185.1 Balneolaceae bacterium
TCGTTTAGGTGCTAATGAAGCGCCGCCGGCTATTATTTCGGCTTATATTGGTGATCAGTTGGAGGATGTCATTCAACAGTTATTAAATGGGGGATTAAAAGAATCAAAACAAGGCGGATTGTTGGGCCTCGGTACGCCGGTACTGCCTTCGCTGCCCAAGCATGCCGGGGATCGAAACAGGACCTCACCCTTCGCCTTTACCGGCAATAAATTTGAGTTTCGTGCGGTCGGTTCCGCCCAGTCCATTTCGTTTCCCATTGTGGTTTTAAACACCATTGTAGCAGATGCTATTGATGAACTGTGTACCCAACTGGAAGAAAAACTGGAGGCCGGAGAATCGTTTGAAACCGCTTTGGGAGTGGTACTGAGGGACACGCTCAGGGAATCAAAAGACATCATTTTTAACGGTGACGGCTATTCCCAAGAATGGGAAGAAGAAGCTGAAAAACGCGGCCTGCTGAATTTAAAAACGACCATGGATGCTTTACCTGTGCTCACGAATGATAAAAACATTCGTCTTTTTGAAAAGCACAAAGTGCTGAACAGGCGCGAAATTCAGTCCCGCCAGGAAATCTGGATGAAGCAATATTTAACGACCATCAATATCGAAGCCGATACTACTGAATCCATGGCTAAAACCATGATTTATCCCGCCGCAGTTCGTTATATGAATGAACTGGCTGAAAACGTAAAGCGGGTTGAAGAGCTGGACTTTGACAGTGAGGGATCCAAAGCGATGCTGAAAAAAGTGAATGGCGGGTTGAATGATTTGAATGAAGCGCTGGAAAAACTCCGCACTGCCGTGCTCGAAGGCAACGGTGATTCGCTGTTTGAAAAAGCTAATCACGTAAGATACAATGTCATTCCTGCAATGAATGATATTCGTGATGCTGTCGATTTCCTGGAGCGCTATGTAGCCGACGATTACTGGCCGCTGCCCATCTATCGCGAAATGCTGTTTGTGAAGTGAATTTTGACGGATGACCGAGGACCGTAGACCGTCGGTCATCGGTCTCTCCTCCTTATCAGCTCAAAGGGAGTTGTGCCGTGAGGCATCCCTTCGGGGCACTTCCGTTAGATGCTCAGGAGTCCAACTCCTTCGCAGCTATGATTCTTTGCTGTTTCCTTGTTGGTTTATATCTCCTTCCCCGTCGGTCAAAGATACCCGGCCTCCATTTTACCGAACTTAATGACACCTTTCTCGTATAATTCAAGGAATTGTTTTGCTCAGAAAGCAATTATTTTTGATTACAGGGTTCAATTGTTAGAAAAGAGATGTAGGAACCGTATATTCAGAAAGACAAAAATTACAATTAATATTAGCATTCTTGAATTACCAATCATCGAACTACAGCCCAACCCAATTTACCGTTTTTCCTCCCGCAGTTAAACACTTGCTGATCATCAATGTTCTTGTGTTTATAGCCATGCATACACCGGTTATCGGTGAAGCCTTGCTGCGTTATGGAATGCTTTGGCCGGTCGGTTCAGGCCATTTTTATATTTGGCAATTAGTCACGTATATGTTCCTGCATGCGGGATTTAGCCACATCTTTTTCAATATGTTTGCCCTTTGGATGTTTGGCCAAGCCATAGAAAATTACTGGGGCACTGAACGATTTATCGTTTTCTATTTTTTAACCGGTATAGGAGCCGCACTCTCTCAAATGGTGATTGGTGCAGGCGCACCCACACTTGGAGCTTCCGGCGCTGTTTTCGGCATCTTGCTTGCTTTTGGAATGATGTTTCCCAATCGAAGAATCGTGCTTTTGATTCCTCCAATCCCTATTAAAGCAAAATATTTTGTAGCGGGATACGGTGCGATTGAGCTTTTCAGCGGTATTATGCGAACCAATACAGGAGTGGCTCACTTTGCTCACTTAGGCGGTATGGTAGTGGGATTTATCCTCATAAAATACTGGGGCTTAAAAAGCGAAGATTCTTATTAATTACATCAAAAATTGATAAATTTGGTATAGCATATTTTGTATTGCCAACTGTTAAAAATACGCAATACGAAATATGAGCTATTTTGGTAAACATTAACAAACTTTGTTAGTGATAGCTTTTAAACGACATTCAATCAATGTATAACGAATCATTTGGAAGTTCATTTAAACGCGGATATTTTGGGTTACCGGCCGCTATTCGTGTACTCATTACGCTCAATGTAGCTGTTTTTGTTATACAAATTATTCTGGGGATTATAAGTCCCGCCTACAGCAATGCACTGATTCGCATCTTTGCCTTCATTCCCGAATGGCAAACGGCCCTGTTCCAGCCCTGGCGCATGGTTACCTACATGTTTTTGCACGGCGGCGTCTTCCACCTGGTTTTTAATATGCTCTGGCTCTGGTGGATGGGCCGGGCCGTAGAAGAAACGATGGGGCCGCGAACGTTTACCGTCATTTATTTTGGGGCCGGCATTGGCGGAGCATTACTTGATATTATTTTTGCCCAACTCACAGGCGTTGTGCCGGTTATAGGAGCTTCCGGTGCGGTTTATGGCATCATGGTTGCTTTTGCCATGTTATTTCCCACCATGCCCATCATGCTCTTTTTGCTTCCCCCCATTCAAGCGCGCTATCTTGTCGCGGGACTCATCGCACTGGATGTTTTGCTCTTAAATTCCGGCGGTAACACCGCGCGTATTGTACACATCGGCGGCGCCGGTATTGGCTATTTATTGATGAAAGCCCATAACCAGGGACACAATTTAAGCTCTTGGGTTTTACCGATTGAACAATTTTGGTATCGTATAAAAGACCTTTACCAAAAGCGCGAAGCCAAGCCCCAAAATAAAAATATGTATTCCGTTTCTGATGTTGACATTATTGATGAAGCCAGTGAATCTGAACTGGATGAAATCCTCGAAAAGATTTCCCAAAAGGGGTACGATGGCCTGACCAAAGAAGAGAAGAAAAAGCTGTTTGAACTAAGTAAAAAGAATTAAAATTTATGATTAAGATTTAAATACCATGTCATCCCGAACCGTGGTTTTTCGCGTGAGGGATCTCAAATATTGATTCAAATTGTTATTTAGTATCAAGTGCTTACCTTTATTACATTTGAGATCCCTCGTCATTCAGAAAAGCACTCCCCGAGCATTCGGGGTCGGGATGACTTGTTATTAAGTTATATAATATTTCATCACTCAATCTTCAATTACTCATGCCCCAAATAAAGCGACGAAAATCCATTCAGGTAATGGTCGGTGATGTACCCGTAGGCGGGGGAGCGCCAATTGTTGTGCAATCCATGACTAACACTGATACTTCAAACGTTGGCGCAACCGTTGAACAAGTAAAGCATCTGCATGAAGCCGGTTCTGAGATTGTTCGAATTACGGTCAATAATGATGCTGCCGCTGAAGCGGTACCAAAGATCAAAGAAAAGTTATTGAGTGATGGAGTGACCGTTCCTCTTGTCGGAGATTTTCA
>DASSAY010000028.1:0-6635 GCA_035699185.1 Balneolaceae bacterium
AGGAATAAAAGCTTTTGGGGTTGATTTCTTCAAATCTGACTATTTTAATTTGAGAGATTTTGAGTCCACATCCATATAACGACAGAAATTTTTGGGTTCCCGGTTTCGTTATTTTTTCATAATCAGGTTAAATACTGTATAATTAATTTTTTACAGCAGGTGAGCATTACTTTTATTGTCATCCCGAACGAATGAAAGGGATCTCAAGCATTGATACAGTTATTGCCTTAATCCGAATAACTGTCTTTATTACATTTGAGATTCCTCACCCAATAAATTGGGATTCTTCCGTAGGAATTCCTTCGGAAGGAATGACAAAAAACAGCCTTTGTAGCCCGCTTTATGCAATAAGGAAAAACTACCAAATTAACCAAAGATAGCTTATGGGAGAATCCCGGGTGAAGGTTGCAGACAGCCAGGAAGAAGTTCAGCGCTTTATGAAGTATGTGCTGAAAGACATCCGGGCGCTGGATCGCATGCTTAAAGACGGCAACTGGTTTGAAACAAACCCCATCCGGATCGGGGCCGAGCAGGAGCTGTATTTGGTAGATAAACAGGCCAAAGCCTGGCCGCGGGCTATGGAAATTCTGGACAAGCTCCAGGATTCTGACGATGCTTTTACCACCGAGCTCGCGAAATTCAATCTTGAGATTAACATGCCCCCGCTGGAGTTTAAAGGCGATTGCCTGACAGTTATGGAGGAAAGCCTGCAAAAAAAAGTAGACAAAGTACGGGCGGTCGCAGAAGATCTGGGTGGAAATATTTTGCTGGCAGGCATCCTGCCCACTATTCGCAAGGTTGATGTAGATCTCAAAAATATGACGCCCCTACAGCGCTACCGGGCGCTGAGCCAAGCCATCAAAAAAACGCGGGGTGAAGATTTTGACCTGAACATTCAGGGAATGGACGAACTGCTGATGAAATTTGATTCACCCCTGCTGGAAGCCAGTAACACCAGTTTTCAGATGCATTTGCAGGTGGGTCCTGATGATTTTGTAAAAAAATACAACATCGCCCAGCTTATCTCGGCCCCGCTGCTGGCTTGTGCGGTCGGCTCGCCCATCCTTTTTGGCAGGCGTTTGTGGAATGAAACGCGTATAGCCCTGTTCCAGCAATCCGTCGATACGCGAACCGTGGGCGATCACCTCAGGGACAGCAGTCCACGGGTTACTTTCGGTAATGAGTGGGTAAAAAAGAGTATTCTGGAAATTTTTCAGGAAGATGCCGCGCGTTATCGGGTGATGTTGAGCTCCGATGTGACCGAAGATGTGGATGAATTGCTGGATGAGGGCAAACCACCCGCTCTTAAAGCGCTTCAGGTTCACAACGGCACGATTTATCGCTGGAATCGGCCTTGTTATGGAATTACCAACGGGCGGCCGCACCTGCGTATCGAAAACCGGATTTGTCCATCAGGGCCCACCATCACCGATGAAATTGCTAATTTCGCTTTCTGGCTTGGTTTGATGAATAAGATGGACGACTATCACCCCGAAGTGAGTGAAGAGATGGATTTTGATAATGTGCGGATGAACTTTTTCGCGGCGGCTAAACTGGGACTCGATACCAAGTTTCGCTGGTTTAACGATCAGCGGGTGAACGCCGTGGAATTAATCACCCATGAACTGTTGCCCATTGCCAAAGAGGGCCTCCAGAAAGCCCATATTAACAAGAGTGATATCCATTCTTATCTTGATCTCATTGAGCAACGCGCTCTTTCAGGACAAACGCCGTCGTACTGGCTGCTTAACAATTATGCCGGACTCATCAAAGAAAATAAGTCGAAAGAGCAGACTTTGACAGCCATCACCACGGCGATGATTAAGAATCAAAAGAAGGGCGAGCCGGTGCACAAATGGGGCCGCGTGCGGATGGAAGACCTTAAACACTGGCAACCCTCCGATCTCATCGTCGAAGAGTTTATGACCACCGATCTTTTTACCGTGCAAAAGGATGATATTTTGGAATTTGTGGCGAATTTGGTCGATTGGCGCGGCATCCGGTATGTGGCGGTCGAAGATGAGAAAAAGCATTTAGTGGGCCTGGTTACCTTGCGGATGATGTTCGATGCCTATAGCAGGGCCGCGATTAACGGCGAGGAATTGGCTGAATGTGTGGGAGATATGATGGTGAAAAATCCGCTTACGATTCACCCCGAAGCTTCGATTATGGAAGCGATGGAAATTATGAACGACCAGGAAATCGGGTGCTTGCCGGTAGTGAAAAATAATCAGCTGGTGGGTATTATTACGGAACAAAATTACATCAAAATTGCCGAGAGGTTGCTAAAAGTGTTGCAGTTGAATAATGAAAATGATGAATAGGCGCAGTATAGCTGAAATTTCTTCAACAGTTGATGAACGGATGATTGGAACGATTGAGGGCGATGAAGACGGCCCGTGTATCATTCTGTTGAGCGGTGTGCATGGAAACGAATCGGCGGGAGTCGAGGCTGTTACGGATGTGATCGAAGAAATCCGAGGCCTTCAACCAAAGTTTCGAGGTAAGCTGTTTGGCATTCGATCGAATTTAAAGGCGTTACAGCAGCACGTGCGGTATGTTGATGAGGATATGAACCGTCTTTGGTATCCTGCGATCATCAAAAACATAAAAACCACTCCCGCCGATGAGCTGCAATCGAGCGAGCGACGTGAGGTAAAGCAGCTGCTTCAGCTGTTGGATGAAATTACATTTCGATCCGGTCCAAAAATAATTTTGGCCGATTTGCATACTTTTTCGGCTGAGGGTTGCATGTTTTCGCTTACTTGTCCCGAAAAGCCACAAACCGAACTTGTCTCAAAGTTATATTCACCCATGGTTTTTGGGATTGAAGAAACGTTGAGGGGAACGGTTTTGAATTATTATCAGAAGAAAAATATGATTTCATTCGGCTTGGAAGGCGGACAGCATGATAAAGAATCAAGCCGCTATAACCTTAAAGCCTCCGTTTTTGTGTTGCTTTGCGCTGCGGGCTGTCTTGATGCGGCACAAATTCCGGCTTTAGAGGAATATGATGATTACCTGAAATCCATCACCAAAAATTTACCACGGAGCACCGAACTTGTTTACCAGCACATTATTGAGCCGGGTGATGATTTTAAAATGCGTCCCGGTTATAAAAATTTTCAACGCATTGAAAAGGGCGAATGGCTGGCTACCGACCGCGAAGGCAAGATCGAAGCCGAAGCTAACGGCTACATTTTAATGCCGCTTTATCAAGCCCAGGGCGATGACGGATTCTTTATAATCAGTGATCAGGATAGTTAACATTTTTTCTTATTTTAGAGTGTTAGTTAAAGTTTTATTTCTGCTCTGCGTCATCCCGATGACCCGTTTTTTGGGGAAGAGGGATCTCAAATGTAATAAAGGCAGGGGCGGGATTAAGATAAAAAGCTGTATCAACGTTTGAGATCCCTCACATTCGTTTGGGATGACATTTTACAGAATAGAAGCTTGTGTATAAAAGCCTTCTGAGCCAGATATTTTATTTCATCATCTACAGGACTATGAACGATTACCAATTTGTTGACGGAACGCGGTTATCATCGGTGATAGAATCGCTGATATTTACGAGTCCGGAACCGATTTCGGAAGAAAAAATCTGTGAAATTATCGCCAAGGGTGAAGAACAGCTTGGTTTGGAAACCGATGCTATCGGGCCTTTTGTTGAAAAATTGAATCAACGGTATGAAGAAAACGGGCTGGCCTTTGAAATTGAGTTAGTGGCAGGGGGCTACACTTTTGCCACCAAAAAGCGATTTGAACCATGGCTCAGCATTTTTCAGCACGAAAAAGCGTATCGAAGGCTCACTCAATCGGCCATCGAAACGTTGGCGATTGTCGCTTACAAACAACCGATTACCAAGCCAGAAGTAGATGACATTCGGGGAGTTGATTCGGGCTATATTTTGCGTCAGCTTCTCGAAAAAGTGCTGATCGAAGTCTCCGGCCGGCTGGATGCGCCCGGAAAACCGCTGCTTTATAAAACCAGCAAGCACTTTTTGAAACATTTTGGCATCAATTCGATTGATGAACTGCCGAAGCCGCGCGAAATTGAAGAAATTCTCAAAGATGATGACATGGCCGAACATCGCCAGTTTTTGTTCGACCGTCAGCTCGAACTCGAAGAGCTGCATGAAAAATTGGATGATGAAGAGTCTGCTAAAAAAACGCTTTCACTCATCGAGGCCGTAGAAAAAATGGATGAGGATGAAATCCCCGGATTGGATGAATTCACAGCCAAAGAGCTGCGGTTGAATGAGGAAGAAGCGAAAAATGGAAATTCAGAGACTAAAGAAAATACCGAAAATGGATCGACGGAAGAAGAGGAGAAGTAAAAATAGAAAGCAAAAACGAGCGCCTTACGAAGTAAATCAAAATTACAGCAAAGACGAAGAAATTCGCTTAAACAAATATATTGCCCACTGCGGATTCTGCTCTCGTCGCGATGCCGATGATTACATCGCTGCCGGCAAGGTAGAAGTGAACGATGAAGTGATCACCCAAATGGGCTTCAAAGTCCAAAAAACCGATAAAGTGGTGGTTGAAGGACAGCACCTTAGCCTGGAGCAATTCGTTTATATTTTGTTGAACAAACCCAAAGACACCATCACCACCACCGACGATCCCCGTAACCGAGACACGGTGATGGATAAAATCGAAGACGCCACCGGAAAGCGCGTTTATCCCGTAGGCCGGCTGGATCGGCATACCATGGGCCTGCTTCTGTTAACGAACGACGGAGATCTGGCGAACCGGCTGATGCATCCCAGCTATCGTGTGCGAAAAACGTACGAAGTGGAGACGAAGCGCCATTTAAAAGAGGAAGAATTGCAGCAATTGCGACAGGGAATTGAGCTTGAGGACGGCCCGGCGAAAGCCCATAGTTTATCATCCACGCCCCGAGGTTTTATCCTTTCCATTTTTGAAGGACGGAACCGGCTGGTGCGGCGCATGGTTGAATATTTTGGCACCGAAGTTACCAAGTTAAAGCGGGTTGAATACGCCGGATTAACGCTCAAAAATGTGAAAATGGGACGGTGGCGCTATCTCAAGCAAGGTGAGGTCAACGGCCTGCGAAAAATGGTGAAACTGGATAAGCTGGAGTTCAAGAAGAAATAGGTCTATGTATCAGCATCAAGCTTTAGTCCCAAAACTCCCCCTTTTCAAAGGGGGCGCAGGGGGATTTGGATGGAATGAATTTTAAAGCAACAACTATTTTTCCTGAAAGCAACAAATTGAGGTTAGAGTTATGAAATACCACGACATCACAAAAAGTTCAGGTTCTGTTCGTTCGAATGAGGATTTACCGATTCATTATGATTTTTACGTCCCGCTTGATGAAGAAAAGCAGCAATTCCCCGTCATCATTTTTCTGCATGGCTTTAAAGGTTTCAAAGATTGGGGCGCTTTTCCGGTAGCCTGCGCCGAACTCAGCGCGGCGGGATTCGCGGTGCTGGCAATGAACTTTTCACTCAATGGCGTGGGTGAAAATATGCTCGAATTCGATCAGCTTGATTTGTTTGCCCGCGAAACCTTGAGTCAGGATCTGGAAGATGTAGGGTCGATAATCGCGGCTTTGAAGGATGAGGCTATTTCACCCGAAAAAGCAACGGTGACGGAGGATAATATTGGAATTTTAGGCCATTCCCGCGGTGGACATACGGCCGTGGCGGCAGCAGCGGAATTTCCGGAAATAAAATGCCTGGTTACATGGTCGGCAGTGGCCGATTACAACGCGCGGTGGAGTGATGAAATGATCACCGACTGGAATGAGCAGGGCATCACCCGAATTAAAAACGGGCGAACCGGGCAAATGATGCCGGTTAAAGACGTGGTTTATAAAGATGCTCTTGAAAATGCGGATCGTTTGATGGCAGCAAAACGCGTTCATGAACTTAACATTCCCGCCATGTTTATTCATTCAAAAGGTGATGAAGCTGTGCCTTATCAAGATGCAGAAAGCCTGTACCAAAGCTGTGCATCGGATGATAAAGAGCTCATTCTTATTCCCGATTCAGGACACACTTTTGATGTTTCTCACCCTTTTGAAGGCGAATTCCCGGCCCCGTTTAAAGAAGTGGTAGAGCATACGCAAAAATGGTTCAGTCAGCACCTGCAATAACCGCAGTTTTTGATAGTTATTGATTACGTACTTTTAAAGGATATTGTCAACTTGTGAATAGATTCCGACATTTTTTTCTTACCGCGCTGCTTTTGGCATTTGCGCTCAATGCTTCGGCCCAAGTGCCCGAACTTATAAATAATCCGAAATTCAGGGTTGATGCCAAAGCTGCGGTTGATTCCATCTATAATTTCAATTTTGACGGCGCCGATAAAAGGCTGTCCATCTGGAAAGAAAAATATCCGAGCCACCCCCTATGGACCCTCATTGACGGCATGAAATTCTGGTGGAAAGTGCTTTCGGATCTGGAGGATACATCACACGATGAGCAGTTTTATCATATCATGAAAAAGGCCAGCTACCAGGCCGGTAAATTGCTCTACAAGAACCCCGGCCACGCCGACGGGCTGATTATCAAAGCCATAAGTAACGGATACTTAGCACGTCAATATGCTAACCGGAGTGAATGGCTGACCAGCCTGAATTATGCCCGAAAGGCGATGAATGCTTA
>DASSAY010000029.1:0-2078 GCA_035699185.1 Balneolaceae bacterium
GGTGAGGTAATCGGCATCAGCGGGGCGTCGGGAATCGGTCCGCCCCACCTGCATTTCGAGTTGCGCACCCCGGATCACCGGCCCTTCAATCCGCTGCTTACTAATTTAAATGTCAAAGATACCATTGCGCCAACCATTCAGGCTATTTCGGTTGAACCGCTGGCCGCCCGTTCAACCATTGAAGGCGAAAATGCAATCTACACCCGTTCGGCCTGGAATAATAGTGAATATTTTGCGCTGGGAAATATTGAAGTTTCCGGTCCTGTTGGTTTAGGCGTTAAAGTTTTCGATCAGTCGAATAATGTGCATAATGTGTATGCTGTTTATGAACTTAGTTTATCGGTTGACGGCCGGAAGCTTTTCACCTCTCGCGCGGACAGTTTTTCATACCAAAACACCAGCCAGTTATTTCTTGACCGGGTTTATCCCCTTTTAGAAAAGTATGGTTCCGCTTACCAGCGATTGTTTGTAGCCGATGGAAATACACTTTCTTTTTATGAAACGAATGCCGGCAAAGGAAAGCTTAATCTTGAGCCGGGAGCCCACAAAGTTGTGATTCGCGCGACGGATTATTACGGCAATTCGTCTCAAGCGGTATTTCGTTTAACCGTTCATGAAAGCGAGGTCAATCCTCCGGATTTGACAGGGTTTTCCAGCGAAGCCATAGAATCCCTCACGCCGCCTTTTGCCTGGAATTGGCATGATGACTGGCTGAATATTTCGAAAGAGAATTTTCGTCAGCTTACTGTTGGCCTAAACAATAGTCGTAGGTTACTGGACTACGATAATCGCCTTGCCATTAAACTTAGAGATAATCTCTTTATGAACATCCCAAAAATCGGTCCGGTTAAGTTTCGCCGCATGATGCCCGGTTCCTGGGGAATCGTTGCTTCGGCGGATCAGCAAGCTTTCGCCGTTTTCCCCAAACATACGTTTTACGATACTGTTTCGGTAGCCATGTCGGTTCAAAAATTCAAACCAGATTCTGTTCGGGTGAAGGTTATCTCAGGCATATTTCCTATTCAGAAATTTTATAAAATTTATGTAAAAAGAGAGCCTGAGCTCACTAAGACCGCCAATCTTTCATTTTATCAGTGGGATCGTGAAGATTTGGAGTGGGAGTTTGTTCCCACTGATTTTAGGAAACATTATATCGTTGCTGAGACGGCATCACTCGGTTCATTTACCACGCTTCGGGATTCTACCGCGCCACGTTTAAGTTATGCTCGTTTAACCCGCCGACCCGATAAGCAATGGATCGTAAGGATTAATGTTACTGATAATTTATCGGGCGTAGATTACAGCCGCACAAAGATTTGGGTAAACGGAATGCGCGGCATTGCTGAGTATCAGCCCGAGGACAATCGATTTGCGTATTATCATCCCGAGTTTATTCCTTCAACCGAAATGAAAGTTAAGGTAGTTGCTTTTGATATGATGGGAAACCGAAGGGAGAAGGTTTTTTACCTGAATTATCAAGAGGTGTATACAAATTAAAAAGAAGATAATTTTTCATCCGGTCACTGCTTTAGTGATCGAATGAATGAAATAAAATTATAAAATCCTCCCTTTTCATTCACCGGCTGACAAACCCAGTCAACCGGTGATATTTTTATCTTAAATATGGGCTACACAGCCGATTTCAACCTTGCAGTTTTTGGGCAGCGTTTTGACGGCTACGGTTTCGCGGGCGGGAGGATCGTTTGGAAAATAGCTGCCATAAATTTCGTTTACGGTTCCAAAATTGGTCATATCATCCAGAAAAATGCCGCATTTGATCACTTTGTCAAATCCCGATCCGGCTTCTTCAAGTACTGCTTTTAGGTTTTTCATCACCCGCTCGGCCTGCGAGGCTACATCAGCCCCAACAAATTCCATTGATTCGGGGTCCAGCCCGATTTGTCCTGAACAGTAAACAATGCCGTCATAAACTACAGCCTGGCTGTAAGGGCCGATGGCTTCGGGTGCATTAGAGGTGTGAATGATCTTCTTCTTCATAATCCGTAATTACTTTTCGTTTATTTTGTTGCTGAATTAAAAATTGATTTAAATAATTCGCGAAGGTTTGCGGATGTTCC
>DASSAY010000030.1:0-3616 GCA_035699185.1 Balneolaceae bacterium
TCACCCCCCCAGTACACATATTCACCCAGATTGGTGAAGAATAAAAAGGGGTCACTAACCAGCGTCATAAAGTCGAAATTAAAACCGATGGCCAGCGGCACCAGTCCCAGAACGGTAGTAAGGGCGGTTAGAACAACGGGACGAAATCGCGTTTTACCGGCTATAATCAGTGCGTCATAAAGGGGTACATTATCGCGGGTGCGCAGAATGTCGATATAGTCGATAAGTACAATGGCGTTGTTCACCACCACGCCGGCGAGCGAAATTACGCCGATGCCGGTCATAATTATCACAAACGGCATCTGGAAGAGAGCCAGCCCAAAGAATACGCCCGCCGTTGACATGATGATGGAGGTCATCACAATGAGCGGCTTACTGATCGAGTTAAATTGCGAAATAAGGATGAAAGCGATCAAAAAGAGCGCAATCAAAAAGGCCGAAATCAAGAATTCCATCGCCTCCTGCTGCTCTTCTTGCTGGCCGGTCCAGCTGTAATCATAACCTTGCGGTATTTGATTGCTGAGGTACCCATCCAGCACCGTTTGGACCTCCTGAAGCACCGCATTGGCGTTATAATTGGAACGCACATCGGCCATAACGGTAACCACGCGCTCCTGGTCTTTATGTTTGATGCCGCCCGGCGCCTGCTGGATTTCCCACGAAGCGATGCTGGAAAGCGGAATTTGGCGATCATCATCGGTGATGACCAGATCCTGCAGCACGCTCAGGTCGTTCCGGAATTGCTCATCAAGACGAACGGTGATATCGTATTCCTCCTTTCCGTCGCGAAATTGCGAAGCTTCCACTCCGTTCACGGCCTGACGAATGGTACGGCCAATCATCTGGGTTGAAAGTCCGAAAATCGCAGCTTTTTCGCGATCTACGTTAACAATTATCTGGGGACGCGGTTCGGGGATATCAGTCTCCAGTCCGTCGAGCTTGCTATAAACCGGATCATTTTGAAGAATTCGCAGAATTTCTGATGAAATTTCATTCAGGGTTTCCATACTTTTTCCGGAAAGTTCCAGACTCACAGGCATACCCGCAGGCGGCCCTTGCTGCGGCTCTTCAACCGTGACTTCCACACCGGCAATTCCTTTTGAGAAATGCTCTCGCACGTATTCAATAATGCCAAAACTCGTTCCTTCGCGCTCTTCGTAATCCACAAAATTCAGAACGATGGTGCCTTTATGAGAAGAATTGCCCTGAGATCCGCCGGGGCCGGCCGTAATAGCGGCTCCCGCTGTACTCAACACCGATTCAATATCTTCTTTATGAGGTATTTGCGGAATCTTGCTTCCAATCTCATCAACCACGGATTCGGTAAATTCAACATTCGTACCGATGGGCGCTTCAATTTGAATGTAGGCTTGGGCCGGTGGGATATCTTCGGGGAAGAATTCAACACCGGGATTAAAAATACCAAATATCACAAAGCTCGAGAACAAAATAACAATGGCAATACCAACAAGGGTTTTACCATGATCCAGTGACCAACGCAAAGTATCTTCGTACTTTTGCAGAACCTGTTTGATGCCTTTGGTTTGCCACCAGTCGCCCAGCGGCTTCATCACAAATTTATTAAGCAGCCACAGCAAAACGCCTGTTACGATTAACATGGTCCAGGTAAGCGTATTGCTCACCAACCCGATAAGCAGTAATAAGCCGGTCACACCAGCTATGGTATATTTCCCCTTTGCGGTCATTTTGGGCTTATCGGAGCCTTCGGCCTGTTCATTCGTCATAAACAATGCACAAAGCACCGGGTTAATGACCAGGGCAACAAAAAGGGAGCTGCTGAGTGTGATAATCAGCGTTTTGGGCAAAAAGCTCATAAACTCACCTACAATGCCCGGCCAAAACAGCAGGGGAAGGAACGCAGCCAGGGTTGTTAGGGTACCGGAAATTATTGGAACGGCCACTTCACCCGTACCCTTTTTCGCGGCGGTGAAATTATCATAGCCTTCTTCGATATAACGGTAGATATTTTCCACTACGACGATGGCATTATCCACCAGCATACCCAGCGCCATGATTAGCGAAAAGAGCACAATCATATTCATCGACATGCCCATCCATTCGATGATGATGAATGAAAGAAACATCGACATGGGAACAGCCACGCCCACAAAAGAAGCATTCCTAACCCCGAGGAAAAACAACAGGATACCTACTACCAGCAGCAGACCCGAAATAATGTTATTTTCCAGGCTGTTGACCATACTTCTGATATATTCACTCTGATCAGACGTAACGGCAATTTCGGTAGTGGGCGGCAGCGTGGGTTGGGCATCGTCCAGAATTTCTTTCACCGCAGAAGAGGTTTCCAATATGTTTTCGCCGCTTCGTTTAACTACCGAAAGGGTGATAACGGGATCATTATTTAGTTCGGCATAGGTTTCGCGCTCTTTGAAACCGAAGGTTACATCCGCTACATCACGAAGATAAATGGGGTGATCGTTCGGAGCGTCAATGATGATATCTTCTATCGGTTCAACCGATTTATACTCGCCCGGCACGCGAAGCAGGAATTTTTTGATGCCTACTTCAATGCTTCCGCCCGGCACGGTAACATTTTCGGTTTGAATAGCCGCCACCAGATCGCCAAAGCTCAACCCGTAATATTTTAATTTGGCCAGGTTTACATCAACCTTCACCTCGCGTTCGAGTCCCCCGGCTAAGTTCACCTCCAGCACGGACGGGATAGTTTCAATTTCATCCTGAATATCTTCGGCAATTTCTTTAAGCTGCACCAGCCCGTATTCGCCCGAAATATTGACCTGCATAATGGGGAATTCAGACAGGTTAATTTCCTGAATGATGGGATCTTCAGCATCGGCCGGCAGTTCGGATTCCGCTAAATCCACTTTTTCGCGCACTTTTTGCAAGGCATCGTCAATATTTACATCCGAATTGAACTCCAGGTTGATGTTTGAATAGCCCTCGGCCGTAGTTGAAACCATTTCTTTGACATCAGAAATGCCGCTCAACTCTTCCTCGAGCGGACGCGTAATCAGCGCCTCCATATCCTCGGGTGAGGTGCCCGGATAGGTGGTGATCACCATAATGTTGGGTATGGTGATGTCGGGCGAGGCTTCTTTGGGAATCGACAGATACGACTGGATGCCAAGAACGGTAACCAGCAGAATTAAAACCAGCACGCTGATCCGGTTATCAATCGAAAAAGATGATAACCAAAAATCTTTCTGATCCTTCGAGCTGCCTGGCTTTTTGGGGGATTTCATTTCTTGATTATTCATTTCAGTCTTTTTTAAATATTTCGCTGGGCAAAACTTTGGTTACTCACAATGTCGATGCGCATACTGTCCTGTAAAAAGGCGGAACCTATCGTAATCAATTCATCTCCGGGTTTTAAACCACTCGTAATTACCACGCTGTTTTCGGAAGATGCTCCCAAAGTGACAGGCCTTTTAAGCGCTATTTTATCGCCATTTTTGTTTGTATCAACGGTATAAACCACTTTTTGGCCGTCGCCCTGGTGAATAAACTCCTTGCTAATTACGATTACATCATCTTTCTGCAACGTTCTGATTTTAACATTGGCAATCATATCTACCTTGTAATATTCGGTCTCTTTGGGCAGCTCAATAACCAC
>DASSAY010000031.1:0-4079 GCA_035699185.1 Balneolaceae bacterium
ATAACCCGAAGGTCGCAGGTTCGAATCCTGCCCCCGCCACTAAACAAAAGCTCTAAGATTTTAAATATCAATGTCTTAGGGATTTTTTATTTGTAGTCGGTACAACTAAGGTAAAACAAACCTCTAAAGGCCTTCGTACACATCGCGTCTATGGCCTATTCGTACGATCAATACCAGTAACTTTGTATCTTTGATCTGATAAACTATACGATAATCGTTAACACGAACGCGCCAAAGATCGGAAGCACCTTTTAGTTTGGTACAGTTATGCGGGCGAGGTTTATCGGCAAGGCTGTCGATCGCTTCAATGATATTAGCTTTGTACGGGTTGGGGATCTTTTTTAACGCCTTTTGCGCTTTCCGCTCGATTTGAACTTGCCAATCCATTTACCGGTTGAACAATTCGTTTTTTGCCTGCTCCCAGGGGATGAATTCACTTTCCTTATCAGAAAGAATACGCTTTGCTTCGTTAATATCCTTTTGATCTTCCAGCAATTGTATAGCCTCCAAATCTTCCAGAGGAACCATTGCGGCTACGGCTTTCCCTTTTCGTGTTACTACAATCCGGTGACCACCAAAACCTGTTTCATTAAGCAGGTCGGAAAACGAGCGGCGTGCTTTAGCACTATTTACTTTTTTTATGTCCATTGGATTTGTTCTTAGTATTAATTGTACATAATGTACAAAATGATAACGTGAAAGAATAGTTTTATTATATGAATGAACCTCAGGTTAAGCCGGAAGTGAATTCCGCCACGAGGAATATGTTTCAAAAAGGATTGATTACCTTGTAAAAGAGGAACTCTTAGAAACTGATAAAAAGATGATCGTAAAGAAAATAACGTTTTTTCATACTGCAAAAGGAGCAGAAAAAGATAAGGAATTAATCAATAGATCATAAGTCCGCGGGAATGAATCCCGCGCTATTGATATCTTCTTCTCACTTCTCACTTCTCACTCCTTCATCTCAAACTCCTTAATCGTCTTCGAGATTATAGAAATACAATCCCGGAGCTGCTCTTCAGTCATCACTAAAGGCGGGGCGAAACGGATGATGTTGCCGTGAGTGGGTTTGGCAAGCAGTCCATTTTCTTTAAGTCGCAGGCAAATATTCCAGGCGGTATCGCTGTCGGGTGAATCGTTGATGATGATGGCATTCAGCAGTCCTTTTCCCCGCACACGTTTGACCATTTCCGTTTCTTCGGTCAATTTATTCATCTCATCCCGAAAAATGACGCCTAACCGCTCGGCATTTTCAGCCAGTTTTTCTTCGGTCACTACTTTCAGGGCTGCGATAGCAACGGCGCAGGCGAGCGGATTTCCCCCAAAAGTGGAACCATGCTCGCCCGGTTTGAGGCAATTCATAATTTCATCATCGGCGAGTACAGCTGAAACGGGATAAGCTCCGCCAGAAAGCGCTTTGCCTAAGATTACGATATCAGGACGCACATTTTCGTGATCCACACACAGCATTTTACCGGTACGGCCAATGCCGGTTTGAATTTCATCAGTGATAAAAAGAGCCCCGTTTTCTTTGCACAGCTCATCTGCTTTTTTCATGTAGCCTTCATCTGGCACATTCACTCCGGCCTCACCCTGAATCGGTTCAACCATAAAGGCCGCCACATTTTTATCCTGAAGCGCTTTTTCGAGTGCTTTGGGATCGTTATAGGGAATGGTTTTGAAGCCGGGGGTGTAAGGGCCGAAATCTTCATGGGCACTGGGATCATCATTAAAGGAGATGATGGTGGTGGTGCGTCCGTGAAAGTTGCCTTCAGCTACGAGAATAACTGCTTTTTCATCTTCAATGCCTTTTTTGGTGTAGGCCCATTTCCGGCAGAGTTTGATGGCGGTTTCCACAGCTTCGGCGCCGGTATTCATGGGCAGGAGCTTGTCGTAACCGAAAAGTTCATGCATAAACTTCTCGTATTCGCCCAATTTATCACTATAAAAAGCGCGGGAAATGAGCGTCAATTCTGTGGCCTGATCAATCAGGGCATTGATGATTTTAGGATGGCAATGCCCCTGATTTAAGGCCGAATACGCCGAGAGAAAATCGTAGTATTTGTTGCCTTCGGGATCCCAAACGTGAACGCCCTTGCCCCGCGAAACCACAACGGGCAAAGGGTGGTAATTATGAGCTCCGTATTGATCTTCAAGGGTGATGGCTTCGTTGGTTGAAATCATAGCTGATACTTGTTTTTGGCCTGGTTTATTTGATTGAAGATATGATCATTCGGGAATGAAGAGAAGTGACTTTTTGAAAAATTAACTCTCTCATGAAAACTTTAAATTCTATCAATTAAAGCCTATCTTGTGAATCAAGCTCTTAGGAAATTTTCTTAAGGGCTTTTTTAATGGTTTCACTCAAAAGTGATTGAACGATTGCTGTTTTCACTAAGTTTAAAACTTAAAAAATACAGAAATGATTCAATTTGATATCATTCAATCTGATGCTGAAAATCCCACCTCGTTCAGCCGTGATGATGTGGCCGATTTTCTTTTTGAGCATCTTGATGAGTACGGCGATGAGCGAAAGCACATCCTGCAAGCCATCAATTATGCTTTTAACGGCAAAGCAGGCCAGGATGGATTTCTATTAGTCGCTTTCGATAAGGAACAAATTGTTGGGGCGGTCGTTATCAATCATACCAATATGGGTGGCTATATTCCCGAAAATATTCTGGTTTATATCGCGGTTGACGCGGCTTACCGGGGACAGGGGATTGGCAAGGGGCTGATGGAGCGGGTGATCGAAGTCACAGACGGAGACATCGCCCTGCACGTAGAGCCCGAAAATCCCGCTAAATTTCTCTACGAGAAGTACGGCTTTACCAACAAATATTTAGAAATGCGACTTAAGAAATAGGGAATGGCCTATTTAAAACTATATCGCGACAAACTGCGTGATAACTATAATTTTCTGGACCGCCTGTTCAAGGAAAACGACATCAAGTGGGGGATTACCACCAAGCTGCTTTGTGGAAATGAGGATTTCTTGCGAGAGGTAGCCGATCTGGGTATCGGAGAGATGCACGACTCTCGGGTCAGCAATCTTCGTGAAATCAAGGAAATTGATCCCGGCGTGATGACCGTGTACATCAAACCGCCGCCGCGCGATATTATCGAATCGGTGGTTAAATATGCCGATGCCAGCCTGAATACCGAACTTTCCACGCTTCATGCTCTTTCTAAAGAAGCCCGAAAGCAGGACAAAGTGCATAAGGTGATCATCATGATAGAAATGGGTGATTTGCGCGAGGGCGTGATTCGTGAAAACCTGGTCGGCTTTTACGAGAAAGTCTTTGAGCTGCCGAATATCGAAGTCATCGGCATTGGCACCAATCTCAACTGTATGCACGGGGTGATGCCCGATGAGGACAAGCTCATTCAGCTGGCGCTCTACAAACAGGTGATTGAGCTTCGTTTTGATAAAAACATCCCCCTTGTTTCGGGCGGAACCACCGTTACCATTCCACTGCTGCTTCGCAATCAGTTGCCCAAAGGAGTGAATCATTTTCGGGTGGGTGAAGCGCTTTTCTTCGGTAAGAATTTGTTCTCCGGTGAAACGATTGACGGGATGCATAACGATGTGCTGGAGCTTTATTCACAGATCATTGAAATTGCCGAAAAACCCAAAGTGCCGAGCGGTGATCTGGGCCGGAATCCGCAGGGAAAAGTGGCGGATATTGATGAAGAAGAATACGGCGAGACCTCATACCGCGCCATTTTAGATATCGGTTATTTGGATATCAACCCTGATCATCTCATCAATGGGCAGGATGATGTAAGAATAGCCGATGCCAGCTCCGACATGCTTATTCTGGATGTGGGCGACAATAAAGCCGGTTACAAAGTGGGCGATTTCATCCGCTTTCGAATGAAATACATGGGCGCGCTGGGCATCATGAATTCGGATTATATTGATAAGATTGTAGAGTGAATAGGAAACCGCAAGGAGCGCAAAGAAATCGCAGAGTGTGCAAAGAGTTTTTCACCGCGTCCTTTGCGAAGCCTTAGCGCTCTTTGCGGTAAAAATTTTTCGGCGGTTAACTGTAACTTTTTAAGATGCCTGATTT